>NZ_JAOQJR010000011.1:39712-84720 GCF_025566905.1 [Clostridium] ammoniilyticum | reverse complement strand
AAGAAGAATCTGGTAATGATAGCATGATGGACACACCTGTACCCATTCCGAACACAGAAGTTAAGCATCATCGCGGCGAAGATAGTACATTGTGCGAAAATAGCTCGTTGCCAGTTCCTTTTTTTTTTTACGTTTTTTTATTCATCAAAAAAGGTTCTCCTGTATGAGAACCCTTATAACATATTTTCTAATTCTTTTAAATCATGGATAATATAATCAATTTTTATGGATGCTTTATCATGTTGTGGATTATACCAACATGTATCAATTTGTGCATTTATACCGCCTTGCATATCACTTGTAAGAGAATCACCGATAATAAGTGCTGTATCTTTATCAAAGTGTTCAATATGTCTAAAACAGTAATCAAAAAACTCAATTTTAGGTTTTTGGTATCCAATTTCTTCAGATATAAAAATATCTTTAAAATATTTATTTAAATCTAATAACTTTAATCGATTATATTGTGTACTAGCCACGCCATTTGTCACAACATAAAGATCATATTTTTTAGAAAGATATTCTAATATTTCAATGGCATGTTTAATCAAATACGTACCATGCCCTAAATTCCATTGATATTCATCTTCAAATGCAACACCATCTTCATTAATTCCAAGTTTATTAAATAATTTAACAAAACGCGTATAAACTACTGTTTTTTTATCAATTAATCCTAATTCAAAATCTTTCCATAATTTTGAATTTATTTCTTCATAAATTTCAAATATTTCTGATGTTAATTCTAAATGATGATCACTAAATGTTTTATGCATAGCATAGTCTTCAGCTTTTTTAAAATCAAGTAAAGTACCATCTATATCAAATAAAAGTGTTTTATATTCTTTCATAAATTCCTCCTAGGTCTTTATTATATAGAAAAGTTTAAAAAAATAAATAAAAAAGTGTATACACCATAAATAATCAGTTAAATATTATTTATAAAATAACTTATTACTTTTTTTGAATTTTTGTTATATATTTAGATAAGATATTTTACTATATTTTTATGAAAGAAAGGAGATGCAAAATGGGCATTTTTTTAGCGATAGATCTTAAATCATTTTATGCTTCTGTCGAATGTATTGAAAAAGGTTATGATCCTTTAGATACAAATCTTGTTGTTGCTGATGCTAGCAGGACAGAAAAAACAATTTGTCTAGCTGTTTCTCCTTCTTTAAAGAAATATGGTATTTCAGGTAGAGCAAGATTATTTGAAGTAATCCAAATCATTAACAGAGAAAATAATAAAAGGTTAAAAGAAAGTCATTATTTTAATGGTGAATCATGCTTAGAAAGTAAACTACAAAAAAATAAACATTTAAAAATAGCTTATGAAATAGCAACTCCAAGAATGTCCCATTATATGAAGTGGAGCCAAGAAATATATAAAATTTATCTTAAATATGTTTCTCCTGAAGACATTCATGTTTATTCAATTGATGAAGTTTTTATGGATATAACACATTATACTCACATTTATCAAAAAACACCTAAAGAGTTAGCTTCCCAAATTTTAAGTGATATTTATGAAACAACAGGCCTTATAGCGACAGCAGGAATTGGTACGAATTTATATTTATGTAAAGTCGCAATGGATATAGTTGCTAAGCATATAAACAAAGATGATAATGGGCAACGTATTGCCTTACTTAATGAAGAAAGATATCGAAAGTATTTATGGAATCATCGTCCAATCACTGATTTTTGGCGAGTAGGGAAAGGATATGCTAAAAAATTAGAAAAAGAAGGACTTTATACAATGGGAGATATCGCAAAATGTTCACAAGGTGCAGAGAATGAATATTATAATGAAAAACTTCTTTATGATTTATTTGGTGTTAATGCTGAGTTACTTATTGACCATGCATGGGGTTATGAATCATGTACAATGAAAGATATTAAAAATTATAAACCCGAAAGAAATAGTATTGGAACAGGTCAGGTATTAAGTCGTCCTTATAATTTTGAAAAAACAAAATTGATTGTTAAAGAAATGTTAGATTTGTTAGCACTTGATTTAGTAGAAAAAGGATTAGTAACCAATCAAATTGTTTTAACGATTGGTTATGATAAAGATAATGAATATCATGGAGAAATGATGATTGATCGTTATAATCGAAAGATTCCTAAACATGCACACGGAACAATCAATTTAGAGCGTTATACTTCATCATCAAAATTGATAATTAAAGAAGTAATAAAGAAATTTGATGAAATAGTAAATAGGAATTTATTGGTTAAAAGAATCAATATTTCAGCATCCAATGTTTTATATGAAGATAAAGTAAAAGATATGATTTATCATCAACAATTGAATTTATTTACAAATCATCAAAATATAAATCAAAAATATGAAAAAGAATCTTTAGAAAAAGAAAAGAATTTACAAAAAGCAACTCTTAAAATCAAACAAAAATATGGTAAAAATGCAATTCTTAAAGGAATGAATTTAGAAGAAGGAGCAACAACAAGAGAAAGAAATGAAATTATAGGGGGACATAAAGCGTAATGGCCACAATCAAAAATATTCATGATTATAGTGATATCATAAATCTTCCTTATAAAAAATCTAAAAAGTATAAACATATGTCTCAAAAAAATCGTGCAGCACAGTTTGCTCCTTTTGCTGCTCTTACAGGACATAAACAACTTATTCAAGAAACCCAAAGGCTAACAGAAGATAAAAAGGAGCTTGATGAAAATAAAAAAAGTATTTTAAATCAAAAATTACTTTATTTTATAGAAACTAAAGAAAAGATAAAAATTACTTACTTCAAAAAAGATCAAAAAAAATCAGGTGGAGATTATTTGACGACCATTCAAAGAATAAAAAAGATAGATTCAATTTATCAAACAATTACTCTTCAAAATGGTCAAATTATTAAAATGGAAGACATTTATGAAATCGAACAATAGGTCATATTCGTTGAATCCCTTATTTATTAGAGATATAATATTTGTAAGAAAGAAGGGGTGAATATGAAGGATATGAACGCATTAAATCATAAGTTACAAACCATGACAAGAAAGGAGTTAGGGGCAATTTGTAAATCACATAATTGTAAAATCAATGATGATAATTTATCGATTGCTTTACATTTGATGAAGAATAATCCTTCATCAATCCTAATCGAAGAATATCAAATTATATTTCTTATTGAATTAAAGAAAGAAACTTCTAAAGAAATATCAGATGAATTCGAAGATATCTTAAAACATGATTTCATTCATGAAATCGAATTACTTCATTAATAGCACATAAGTGCTATTTTTGTTTAATCAAAATGCTATTTATATGCTATAATGATGAATTGAGGAGAAATTTATGAAAAAAATTGAAAATACCGTTATAGGCCTTATTTTGATCATTATTGGAGTTATTATCGGACTAAATGCTTTTCATATTACAAATATAGATTTATTCTTTGATGGATGGTGGACATTATTTATTATTGTTCCTTGTTTTTTTGGTTTATTTAAAGATCAAGATAAAACAGGAAACATCATAGGTTTGATTGTAGGTATCTATTTATTGCTTTATTGTCAAGGATTAATAAATTTTCAATTTGCATGGAAATTAGTGGTTCCTGTTATCTTTGTATTAATAGGATTGAAAATGATTTTTAAAGATACTTTTAATAAAAAGAAACATCGTCAAAATATTTATGATAATCAGTTATATACAGGTGGAAATTATGATGTTACTTTTAATGGATTGATATTAGATTTATCAAAGGCTTATTTAAATGAGGAAACGAACATTACGATTTCAACTTTGTTTGGTGGGGTTGATTTATATTTGCCAGATGATGTAAATATTCAAATACAATCATCTAATTTTTTAGGTGGTGTCGATCTTCATAAAAGAGAAAATAAAATAGAAAATACAAAAGTTATTTATCTTAATGCACGTTGTATTTTTGGTGGTATAAATATTAAATAAAAGGAGTCAATAGAATGGAAAGAAATTATCCAGAAATTATTATTTCAGATGAAGGTGTTACTTGGCTTGATAAAGGTCAAATGTGGATGTATAAAAATAATTTAGAACAATGTGATCCTCAAATAAAAAATGGTGAACTTGTTGATATTGTTACAAATAAAGGAAGATATTTAGGAACAGGTTTTATTTCTTTAAAAAGTCATATTACGGTACGTATTTTATCTAAAGATAGAAAAGAAATAATTGATCGTGAATTTTTTAAAAAGAGAATTCAACAAGCTTATGATTTTAGAAAAACTGTTGAAGGAGATAATTTATCTAATTGTCGTTTAATTTTTGGAGAAGCTGATTTATTACCTGGACTTGTGATAGATCGTTATAATGATATTTTAGTAAGTCAAATCAGTTCTTATGGTTTAGAACAAATTAAAGATATGATTTATGAAATTGTTTTAGATGTCTTAAAAGCAGATGGAGAAGATGTTAAAGGTATTTATGAAAGAAATGATATCCAAATTAGAACTAAAGAAGGTTTAGAACAATATAAAGGCTATTATAAAAATAAAGATTTACCTACACAAACAATTATTAATGAAAATGGTTTATTATTACATGTAGATGTTGAAAATGGACAAAAAACAGGATATTTTTTAGATCAAAAATCAAATCGTTATTTACTTAGAAAAATTGCTCATGGAAAACGTGTCGTTGACTGTTTTAGTCATACAGGTGGTTTTGCCTTAAATGCTGCTATGGGAAATGCTAGTCATGTTGTTTCTGTTGATGTTTCTAAAACAGCATTAGATCAAGGCTATCAAAATGCTAAACTTAATCATTTAGAAGAAAAAATTGATTTTGTACAAGCAGATGTCTTTGATTATTTAGATGAATTAAAAGAAAATGAATTTGATATAATTGTTTTAGATCCACCAGCATTTACGAAATCAAGAAGAACTGTTCAAAAAGCTTATAATGGTTATAAAAGAATCAATAAACAAGCAATGAAAGTTTTAAAAAATGGAGGATATCTTATTACATGTAGTTGTTCACGTTTTATGGAAACAGCTAATTTTGAAAAAATGTTAAGAGAAGCTGCAAGTGAAGCAGGCGTTGTTTTAAAACAAGTTTCTGTTACTCAACAAAATGCAGATCATCCTATTTTATGGACAATGGAAGAAACATCTTATTTAAAATTCTATATTTTCCAAATTATTTAAGAGTTAGATTTTTTCTGACTCTTTTCTAAATTATTTCCTTGGAAATAATTTATTGCAACAAAATAACAGAAAGAATATAATACATATTGGGTGAAAAAGATGGATAAAAGTACAAATGCGGTTGCTTATGCACCGGGATATTATATTCGAGATATACTTACAACTTTAAATATCTCTTATAACGATTTTGCACAAAAGATGGATATGAATCTAGATGAAGTGACACAACTTATTTTAGGGGAATGTGAACTTAATGAAGAAATTGCTAAAAAATTAGAAGCATTCTTTCATGTGGAGGCATCACGTTGGCTTACTTTAGAAAAGCAATATCGTATGACAAAGAAATGATTTCATTTCTTTTTTCTTTGTCAAAATATGCTTTATAAGCATAATATTATCTACAATAAAAGTATTGGAATAATAAAAATAAAGAAGATAAAATATCACTATACATTTAAGTTATAGTAGATTGCACAATTATTATTGTACATCTTGAATTAAAAGAAATAGAATAGTAAACAGGAGGGATAATATGAAGAAAAAGAAAACATTTGATATGTTAAATGGTTCTATTTGGAACAAGCTCATACTTTTTGCTTTACCATTAGCAGCAAGTAGTATTTTACAACAATTATTTAATGCAGCAGATGTTGCTGTTGTCGGAAGTTTTGCAGGAAGCGGGGCATTAGCTGCCGTTGGAGCAAATGGTCCAATCATTAATTTACTTGTTAACTCATTTGTAGGGTTATCAATAGGTGCTAATGTTGTTATTGCATCATTTATAGGACAAAATGATGAAAAGAGAACATCACTTGCAGCACATACTTCAATTTTAATGTCGGTGATTATTGGAATTGTTTTATTGTTTGTAGGATTCTTTTTCGCAAGACCTATTTTAGAGTTGATGTCAACACCAGATGATATTATTAATCTTGCAGAAGTATATTTAAAAATTTATTTTATTGGGGTTCCTTTTGTCATGCTCTATAACTTTGCTGCAGCTGTTTTAAGAAGTAAAGGAGATACTCAAAGACCACTTATTGCATTATTTATTGGTGGAGTCATTAACATTATTTTAAATTTATTCTTTGTTGTTGTTTTACATATGTCTGTAGAAGGAGTAGCTATTGGAACTGTTGTTTCTAATATCTTTAGTTCTATGATGTTACTTTATTGGTTAATACATGAAACAGATGCTTTAAGAATTGATTTAAAAGAATTAAAAATTAATGGAAGAATTTTAAAAAGAATTGCGAAAATTGGGGTTCCAGCTGGTTTACAAGGTATGGTTTTCTCTATTTCAAATGTTTGCATTCAATCATCATTAAATGCTTTAGGATCAGATGCTATTGCAGCCAGTTCAGCAGCTTTAAACTATGAATATTTTGCTTATTATATATTAAGTTCATTTGCTCAAGCTGCGGTTACATTTATTGGACAAAATTATAGTGCTAAAAAATATGACCGTTGTAAAAAGATTACACTTCAATCTTTCTTATTAGGGGGAGCAACAACAATGGTTGCTTGTATGATATTTGTAATCTTTGATCATTTCTTTATTAGTTTCTTTACATCAGATGCTTCAGTAGCTAGTTTAGCTTATACAAGAATGAAAATTATTTTACCATTCCAATTCCTTAACATGTCAATTGAAGTTTTCTCAAGTGTAATGAGAGGTGTTGGTTATTCAAGTGTTCCAGCAGGTATTTGTGTTGCGGGAATTTGTGGAGTAAGACTTGCTTACTTATATACAATTTATCCATCAATTGCCTCATACGATCATTTATTAATCATTTATCCAATTAGTTGGTTTGTTACTGTATTAGCACTAGCACTTGTTTATTTCATTCATGTACGCCCAAAAGTTTATCATCATCAAGCAGCCAATTAAGGCTGCTTTTCTTATCTCTACGATACGTTTGTTTACATTTTGTATGAATATACATAAAATGCAAGTGAGGTGAAAGTTATGAATCAAGAAAAAATAGGAAGTTTTATTGCTCAAAGAAGAAAAGATAAAAAGCTTACACAAGCTAAACTTGCAAGCTATTTAGGAATTAGTGATCGGACAATTTCTAAATGGGAAAGAGGAAAGGGTCTACCAGATCCTATGTATATGTTAGAACTCTGTCAAATATTAGATATTTCAGTCAATGAGCTGTTAACGGGAGAATTTATCGAAGAAAGAAATTATCAACAAAAAGCAGAAGATAATTTATTAATGATGGCCAATCAGGAAGTAAAACAAACAAAGAAAATGTTCTTTTATGAAAATGTTATTGGCATTGGTTCAACGAGTATCTTTTTGATTTTAATTTTTATGTCTGTTTATTTTGTTGAAAACAGTGTATTAAAAGTCATCTTGTTTATCTTAAGCTTTATCTTTTTGATTATTGGTGTATCAATTGCTTTAAAAATAGAAACAGAAGAAGGCTATTATGAATGTCAAAAGTGTCATCATAAATATATTCCAAGCTATCAACAAGTTTATTTTGCAATGCATTATGGAAGAACAAGATATATGAAATGTCCACATTGTCAAAAAAGAAGTTGGCAAAAAAAGATTTATTCAAAATAAAAATTCGTTATAATAAAGATATAAAAAGAAAAGGAATTTGAAAGATGAATAAACATATAGAAAAAGCAAAAGAATTAAGAAATGCTACACCCATGGTTCATAATTGTGCACAAACAATTATGGAAGTTTATGCCGATGATTTAGGAATCAATAAAGAACTTGCTAATCATTTGGGATGTAACTTTGGTGGTGGTATGAAATGTGGGAGCGTCTGTGGTGCTATTACCAGTGGTTTAATGATTTTAGGAGCAAAAGGAATTGATTCACCAGCAAAAGTGAACCAATTTATCAAAACAATTTCTAATAATCATCATGGACTTATTAATTGTGCAGATTTACTTAAAGAAAATGCAAAGAATGGTGGACAAAAGAAACCTCATTGTGATGGGATGATTCAAGAAGTAATCGAACTTATTGATCAAATGGAGAAAGAAAATGATTGAAGAAATTGAACAAGGCATGATTTTATATACTCAAGGAAATAAAATCAAACATGATGTTGCCCATTTTTTAAAAGTGCATCAATATGCACGTATTATTGGAAAATTAGAGCATTTAGAAAAAAGAGAACAAGAAATACTCGAAGTAGCTGCTATTGTTCATGATATAGCTTGTCCAATGTGTCGTGAAAAATATGGAAATTCTACAGGATATTTACAAGAACAAGAAGGACCAGTTTTAGTAAAAGATTTCTTAAAAAATTATTCTTTAGATGAAGCTTTTATTGAACGTGTGGCTTATTTAGTAGGACATCATCATACGTATAAAGATGTAGATGGTTTAGATTATCAAATTTTATTAGAAGCTGACTTTTTAGTAAATGGTGATGAATCGAATTTCACTAAAGAAGCTATCGAAAAAATGAAAAAGAATGTTTTTAAAACAAAAACAGGAATAGAACTATTAAATCATATTTTTGAATTATAAAATATGTTATAATGAAAGTCCTTGGCAGGGGCGTGAAAAAGCAATGTGAAAACATTGTTTTTTCTTTTTAAGAAATAATTTTGTTTTTTATAAAGGCTTTGTTATAATAGTCGCAAAGGTAGGTAGAAAAATGTATAAATTAATAGCATTAGATTTAGATGGAACATTAACAGATAAAAATAAAAATATTTTAGAAGAAACAAAGCAAGAACTTATTAAATTAGCACAAAAAGGTGTTATTATTGTTTTAGCTTCTGGAAGACCAACAGCTGGTATCTTTAAAGAAGCAAAAGAATTAACTTTAGATCAAGTAGGAGGATATTTATTATCTTTCAATGGAGCAAGAGTTTTAGATTATAAAACAAATGAAGTTGTTTATGAACAAACATTATCAAGTAAAGTTGCTCATGAAATGTATGATCGTGCCAAAGCATTTGGTTTATCACCACTTACATATAACGCTACTGAAATCATTACAGAAGATATTGGAGATCATTGGATTCAATTAGAAAGTTTCACAACAAAAATGAATATTAAACATGTTCAAGATTTTAAAAAAGAAGTGAACTTTGATGTCAATAAAGTATTGATTACTGGAGAACCTGCATATGTGGCTCAAATTTTAGATGAATTCAAAGCTCCATATGAAGGAAAGATGTCTATTTATAGAAGTGATCCTTATTTTATTGAATGTATGGCAAATGGAATTGATAAAGCTGCTTCTTTAGATGTTTTATGTAAGAAATTAGGAATTAAACAAGAAGAAACAATTGCTTTTGGTGATGGTTATAATGATTTATCATTAATTGAATATTGTGGATATGGTGTTGCTATGGAAAATGCTGTAGATGAAGTAAAAGAAAGAGCAAACTACATTACTTTATCTAACAACGATAATGGAATTGCTTATTGTTTAAAACAATTAGAAGAAAAAGGACTTATTTAAACTCTTAAGAAATTAAGAGTTTTTTAAAATGATAAAAAAACAAATCGCTTTTCATAGCACAGAAATAGAAGAAGTGTATACCCTTTATCAACAAGCATTTCCAAAAAATGAACAAATGGATTTAACTCGATTATTTGATGAATTACATTTAGGCGCTATTTATGGTTATTATCAAGAAAATCAACTTGTAGGTTTTGCCATTTTATGTATTCAAAGTCAAATAGCGCATATTTTATATCTTGCTGTAAAAAAAGAATATCGTGATCAAGGTATAGGAAGCTATATTCTTAATGATCTAGCAAAACAATATGATTCTAAAAAGATTATTGTAGATATTGAAAAAATTAAAGATACTTCTAATAAAGAACAAAGAATAAAAAGAAAACAATTTTATTTAAAAAATGATTTTAAAGAAACAGATGTCTTTTATGCTTGGCAAGGAGAAGATTATGTTATTTTAAGTAAAAATGGAATTGTTCAAAAAAAAGAATTTTGGAATTTTTGGGATTCCTTAAAGAAGGAGAAAAAATGAAGTTAGTTGCACCTAAACTATCCTATATAGAAAAAACAAGTTTTGAAGAATGTTTAAAAAAAATGAAATTTCAAGATGTTCATATTGATCAAAATATTCAACAAAGAACAATTATTCAAGATTTAACTTTTGATGGTTGTCTTTTTGAAAATATTGATTTTACTAAAGTTTCATTAAAGCATCTTGATTTAATAGATGTTACTTTTGATAAATGTGATCTATCAAATCAAAATTTTGATCATCAATATTTAAATCGTGTACAATTTAAAAACTGTAAATTAACAGGAACTTCTTTTATTGAAACAAATTTAAAAGATGTTTTATTTGATCATTGTCAGGGACGTTATAGTAATTTATCATCAAGTCAATTGTTAAATGTTATGTTTGATCATTGTGATTTACAAGAAGCATCATTTTATGATGCAAACTTTAAAAAAATACAATTTAATGAAACAAATTTAATACAAAGTGAACTTGCTTCATTACATCATAAAGGATTAGATTTATCTACATGTCAAATACAAGGGGCAATGTTTGATCTAGCAAGTTTAAAAGGATTGATTATTAATGATTTTCAAGCTGTAGATTTAATAGGGATCCTTGGTGTTAAAGTAAAATAAAAATGTTGTCATTTGACAACATTTTTATGCTATATAAGCAAGTAATAATTTTAAAGTATTTTCTACAGCTTGAAGATGTGTTCTTTCCATACCATGACTAGCTGCTACACCTGGGCCAATTAAAGCGCCTTTAATATTTTGACCACCATGTAAAGCGGCTGAAACATCACTGCTGTAATAAGGATAAATATCAATAGCGTATTGTAACTGATGCGTACTTGCAAGTTCAATGAGTTTAGAAGTTAAATCATAATCATAAGGTCCACTACCATCTTTAGCACAAATACTGACATCATATTCACTACAAGCTAAATCTTCACCAATACATCCCATATCTACAGCAATCAATTCATCAATATTAGGATGAATATAACTACTTCCGTGTCCTACTTCTTCATAAGTAGAAATAATAACAATGAGATTATGTTTGGGTTTAATATGATTATTAGCTAAATGCTTAAGTATTCCAAATAAAATAGCGACAGACATTTTATCATCTAAAAAACGTGATTTAATAAAACCAGATGCTGTAATTTCAGTTTTAGGATTATAAGCAATATAATCACCATTTTGAATACCTAAAGCTTGTACATCTTCTTTATTTTTAACTACTTCATCAATTCTTACATGCATATTTTCACAATCTCTCGGTGCACTTTTAGCATCTTTATAAACATGAACAGCAGGATAATTAGAAAGAATTGTTCCTGTATAACATTTACCACTTCTTGTATGAATACGACAATATTCACCATCCAATGTAGGAATAATTGGACCACCAACATTTGTAAAAGCTAATGTGCCATCACTTTTAATACTTCTAACCATTAATCCTAAAGTATCCACATGACCACAAAATCCTACTGTATAATCATCTTGACCTTCAACATAAATTTCTAGATTTCCTTTATTTGTTTGATGCGTATGAAATCCTAAATTCTCAGCTTCTTTTTGACAATGGTGAATGACTTCTTTGGTATATCCAGAAGGACTATCAATTGCCATGATTTCTTTTAAAAAGTTTATGATATAATCATTCATTTTACTACCTCCTAAAGGTATTATATCATAATAAATTGTACTTGATTTCATACAATTTGATTGACAAGTATGTTGGACTTTGTTATTCTTGAAAAGACAAAATAGAAGAATTGGTAGAGGTGCATGAATCAAGAGTAATTGTTGATAATGTTTGGTGACAGTCAACAATGAAAGGGAAACGTGCCGAAGAAAATAACAGCACCAAATGTTATTTATCTGGGAAATTATAAAATATATAATTTCTTGTCACTTTTTAGTGGAGAGCTATCTTGTATGTAAAGTACTTTGATATTCTCAAGGTACTTTTTTTATGGAGGGAAAGAATGAATTATGTAAAGACAATATGGGCTTTATTACCGCCTGTAATCGCAATTATTTTTGCTTTAAAAACAAAAGAAGTTTATATTTCATTACTCATTGGAATTGTTTCAGGAACTTTATTACTAACAAATTTTCATCTTGTTGAAAGTTTAAATTTATTGTTTGATACAGTTGTTAATTGTTTAAGTAAACCTTCTAATATTGGAATTTTAATATTTTTAGTAATGTTAGGAATTATTGTGACTTTAATGACTAAAAGTGGAGGAAGTCAAGCTTATGGAAAATGGGCTAAAAAGAAGATGAAATCTTCTAAACAATCTTTGTTTTCTACTTTTATTTTAGGCGTTGTTATCTTTGTTGATGATTACTTTAACTGTTTAACAGTTGGAAGTGTTATGCGTGAAATCACAGATGAATTTAAAGTTTCAAGAGCAATGCTTGCCTATATTATTGATAGTACAGCAGCACCTGTTTGTATTATTGCACCTATTTCATCATGGGCTGCAGCTGTAAGTGGTTATACCTCAGGGGATGGTTTTCAATTGTTTTTAAATACAATTCCTTTTAATCTTTATGCTCTTTTAACAATTGTCATGGTTTGTTATGTTATTGGCAGTGAGTTTCATCTTGGAAAGATGAAAAAACATGAATTAGCTGCTCAAAATGGCGATGTTTGTTTTGGGGATGATTCTTATCAGACAAATGAAGAAATTTCTTATAATCAAAAGGGGAAAGTTCTAGATTTGATTTTACCTGTTATTGTTTTAATTATGAGTTGTATTATTGGGATGATTTATACTGGAGGATTCTTTGATGGAAAAGATTTAATTACTGCTTTTAGTCAATGTGATGCTTCGAGAGGGCTTGTTTATGGTACATTTGTTACTTTGATCTTTGTCTTTATTTTATATATTCCAAGAAAAATAATTTCTTATAATGAATTTGTAGAATGTATTCCTGAAGGTTTTAAAGCAATGGTTCCGTCTATTTTGATTTTGGTTCTTGCATGGTCTTTAGGAGATTTAGTTTCTAATCAGTTACAAGCAGGGGCATTTGTTTATAATACGTTACAATCTGCTTCTATTTCAACAGCTATTTTACCAGCATGTTTATTTATTGTTGGGGCAGGTCTTTCTTTTTCAACAGGGACATCTTGGGGAACTTTTGGTATTTTGATTCCGATGGCAACTTCTTTATTTCCAGAAGGATCAACAATGTTGGTGATTTCCATTGCTTCCATTCTTGCAGGTGCCGTTTGTGGTGATCATATTTCACCTATTTCAGATACGACAATTATGGCTTCTACAGGGGCGCAATGTAATCATCTTTATCATGTAACCACTCAAATTCCATATGCCTTAGTTGTCGCAAGTGCTTGTTTTATAGGATATCTTGTTGCTGGATTTACACAAAATGTATTATTAACATTATTTGTTGCTTTTGTTTCATTAAGTATCATTATTTTTGTAATTCGTCTTTATCAAAAAAAGAGTTCATAAAAACATTTGAACCTCAAAGTATATTGTGGTATAGTGTTGCGGGTGATAAAAATGAAAAAGAGTAAGATATCTTTAATAATGAAAATCATTGCAGTAGTCGCATCTCTTTATGGAATGTTACAATCATTAGATCATTGGATGTTTTTTACGTATTTTACGAATTTATCCAATATCTTTATAGATATTGTGTTAGTGATTTTCATTATTTATGATCTAAAAAAAGCAAAATATATACCACAAGGGATGTACCTTATTAAATTTATGGCAACGATTTCCATTACATTAACGTTCTTTGTTTATATGTTGTTACTTGCACCAACGAATAGTCAGGGATTTATTGGTGCCTATTTAAATAATGGAGCAGGAAGTTTATGTGTACATTTCATTACACCAGTTCTTGCTATTATTGATTTTCTATTATTTAGTGAACACTATAGACCAGATGAAAAACATGTTTATTATTCAGTAGTACCACCACTTGTTTATGTAGGTTATGTGATTGTTTTAGGAAATGTTTTTCATATAAGATGGTACAAGGATATGTTGGCTCCTTATAATTTTTTAAATTATGGTGCACCAACAGGATGGTTTGGATTTGATTTATCTTTATTAGGTTCAAAAACATTAGGTATTGGAACTTTCTATATGATTGTTGTTTTATTAATTATTTTTATTGGTTTAGGTACTTTATTTTTAAAATTAAAGAGAACAAAGAAAGATTTATATTAATCTTTGTTAGAATAATTAAAAGATTGTAATAATTTGGGATTACCCCTTTTATTACAATTTTTTTGTTATGATACACAGGCAAAAATGATATTATTTTAGTTTTTTGAAAAAAACAAAAGAAAAAATTGAGTTGTGATAAGATAGTAAGGATTTATAGAGGGGGAAATTTATGGATATCATGGTTGTCTTTCAAACAATGTTGAAATTGTTTTTATTACTTATTTTAGGATTTGTTTTATTTAAATGTCATATTTTTGATGAATATACAAATAAAAAAATATCAGCTTTAATTGTCAATGTTGCTTCACCAATGTTGATTATTAGTTCTATTGCGGGGGTTGAAGGAAGTAATAAAAGTATTGTCTTTTTAATGATAGGTGCAGGTATTTTAATGTATATCGGTTTTATTATTTTAGGGAAAATCATTAATCGAATCTTTCCATTTCCTAAAAAAGATTGGCCTGTTTATGAATGTATGGTCGTTTTTGCGAATACAGGATTTATGGGATATCCTGTTTTATTAGATGTTTTTGGACAAGAAGCTGTTTTCTATGCATCACTTATTCATATGGCTTTTAACTTTTTTGTGTATACATACGCTATTATGTGTCTAACAAAAGGAGACGATAGTGAATTTAAATTAAATTTTAAACAATTATTAACACCAGGAATTATTTTGATTTTTGTAGGAATATTTATTTACTTATTCGATATTCAACTTCCTAGTGTACTTATGGATACGATTAATAGTGTTGGTTCACTTACAGCTCCACTTTCAATGATGATGATTGGTTCATCATTAGCTGTTTATCCTATTAAAGATAGTTTTACAGATTGGCGTAGTTATGTCTTTGCTTTTGTTCGTTTAATGATTGTTCCTTTTGTAACAATGATCATGTGTCGTTTATTACACATTGATGCTTATTACGCTAATATTACAATTATTACAAATGCGATGCCAGTAGGATCAATGGTTTTAATGCTGGCAACACAATATAATGCAAATGTAAAAATCGTTACAAGAAATATTGTTGTTTCAACTTTATTATCAGTGATTACAATTCCAATTGTTGTCGCAACAATGTTATTATAGGAGAAAAATATGAATTATAAAATTTATGATCAATTGCCTCAAGAAGCAAAAGAAATTAGAATTAAAGTTTTTATGGAAGAACAAGGATTTAAAGATGAATTTGATGATTTAGATGATCTTTGTCAACATCTTGTTGTTTTTGGAAATAATCAACCGATAGGAACATGTCGTTTTTATTATGATGAATCTTTAAAGTCAAATGTGCTTGGAAGAATTGCAGTTATTAAAGAATATCGAGGAAAAAAAGTAGGACAATATATTGTTAAAACTGCCTGTTCTTTAATTCAAGGAAATGTTTGTTTACATGCGCAATTACAAGCTAAACCTTTTTATGAAAAATTAGGATTTGTTGCTTATGGAGATATTGATTATGATGAAGATTGTCCCCATACATGGATGAAAAAATAAAAGAGACATCAACTTTAAGATTATATTCTTAAGTTGATGTCTTTTATTTTGCATATAATTTTTGTGTGTGAAATTGACAAATAAGAGGGAAAGAAGTATATTATAGATAGATGAGACATGCAGTCTCAAAAAATGGTGCTTGTACAATTTAAAGTAACGATTATTTATTAGTTTTATATGAGAGTTGCGGTATCAATATTTAATGGTGAAGGAGGAAAAAATATGAATAAGAAACTCATTACAATGCTTGTAACATTTTGCTTTATGCTACTATTAGCGCCAGTTTCAGTAATGGCGGCAACACCAACGAATGCACCAATCGTCATTGATGTAGGAGGAGCAAATGTTGAAAATGAAAACTATAAAATTACAGATACAGGCATTAATATTCGTAAAAGAGATGTTAATTATGAATTGACAGGTACGACTGATAAACAAATTAATTTTTGGGGAAGTAATAATCCTAATGAAGTTGATCAAGCTTTTTATTTAAAACTTAATAATTTAGTATGTAATGGGGGCTTTATAGTACAAAATAGCCCTGTGAAGATGGTAGTTGAAGTGCCTAAAGATACAAGTAATAAACTAAAAAGAATTTCAGCTAATGATTTAACTATATATGGATCAGGAGTATTGAATACAGAAGGTTTTACTGTAACACAAAAAACATCTTATATGAATAGTGCACTTCATGTTACGGATACAACAATCAATGTAAATGTGGCACGAAATTCGGCTGAATGGAATGGAAAATGTGTGATATCAGGAAATGCGGTTCTTACATATACAGGAAATGGAACATACGCGCCTTTACAATTGGGAGTAAAGAATGGGGATACTACTCATTCGGTTTTATTAGAAGATAACGCGAAACTTATTTGTTTACAAGATGACCCTGAAACGCCATCGGAATATTCTGTTTCAGGACTAGAATCATTTGGTGCATCTATAACTTTAAAAGATAATAGTTATTTAGAAGCGGAAGCAAAATCAACAACAGGAAAATATGCAGGTTTTGGAATTATTTCTCTTTCTCCTATGAAAGTGCTTGGAAATTCTAAAGTGGTGGCTAGAGGCTATGATGCTGCTTTAAGCGTAGATAATAATTTAGAAATTAATGGTGGAACTATTAAGGCAATAAGTAAAGAAAGCAACGGTATTTATGCGAATAATTTAAAAATTGAAAATGCACAAATTGAAGCTGAAGGATACTATCCTGCTTTATTTGGAAATGCTGCTTTATCTATTTCAAATAGTACCATTAATGCAACTAGTACAGGTGATATCGCAATCTTTACAAGAGGTAATCTTTCTATAGAAAACAGTAAAGTAGACGCTAATGCTCCACAAGATATAGAAGGAATAAAAGCTAGACAAACAACAACAATTAATCAATCTTGGATAACAACAACAGGAAATGAATCTTATGATTCTATTAATGATAGTGTTCTTTTCAATGGTAATAATGGTAAAGTTATTGGTAATGCCACTGTAATCGGTGAAGAAACGGTTTCATCTGAAAAAACTTTAATAATACCAGAAGGAACAACATTAACAATTCCTGATAAAGCTAAATTTACGAACAATGGTACGGTTGTTGTAAATGGCACAATTATAAATAATGGACAAATTACATGTACAAATCATTCAGGTGGAAAAGCTACTTGCATACAAAAAGCTGTTTGTGAACTTTGTAATCAAGAATATGGTGATTTATTAGAACATAATTATTCTACAAAATGGATGAATAATGAAGAAATTCATTGGCAAGAATGTACAGTATGTCATAATCATAAAGATGAATCGAAACATATATTTGATGATGATAAAGATACTGTTTGTAATGTTTGTGGATATGAAAGAATGGTAAATATTAAAACGCCTAAAATTATAAAAGGTCAAAATAGTAAATGGAGAAAAGATAGCAAAATAGATTTTGTATTTGTTTCAGATGCAGATTATTCTGATTTTGTAAGTGTATCTATTGATGGTAAGATAATTGATTCAAAGAATTATTCATCTAAAGAAGGAAGCACGATTATCACATTAAAAAGTGATTATTTAAATACTTTATCAGTTGGAAAACATACAATAAGTATTAATTCAACAACAGGAAGTGCATCTACTGAATTTATTATTGAATCAAATGTGGTGGAAACACCTGTAAAAGCAGAAAACAAACAAGATGTTAAAAAAGTAAAAACAGGTGATGATGAAAATATTATAGGTATTGCTTTATTATTGGTAGGAAGTTTAGTTGTTTTAACTTATATTAGAAAAAAGAAAATAGATTAAAATAAATATCGTCCCATGAGGGGGCGATATTTTGCAATATGCTTATAAAAATCTTTGACAAATAAATGACGAAGTGGTTTAATACAAATAAATACAGTGAAAAGAAGTAGTAGATGATTAAAACATAAGTAGAGAGCTTTTGGTTGGTGAAAAAAAGTTATGTTTGATGATTGAATTCCTCTTGGAGTAGAGTATTGAAGTTAGTAAATATCTCCGGTAACACCCGTTAACGTGTATGAGTATGTAGGTACTTAGTAAGGTTATTATTGTGAAATAATAACGAAGTAAGGTGGTAACGCGATGGTCTCTTTCGTCCTTATGGGATGAAGAGACTTTTTTATTAGTATATATGGGGGAAATAAAAATGGAAAAAAGAATTACAGGACATACAGAATTATTGGGACTTATTGCTACACCAATTAGACATTCTAAATCACCAGTGATGCACAATGCTGCATGTCGTGCTTTAGGCTTAGATTATGCATATTTAGCTTTTGATATTCAACCAGATCAATTAGAAGATGCAGTAAAAGGTTTCAAAGCTTTAAATGTAAGAGGATGGAATGTTTCAATGCCTTATAAAACAACAATTGGTCAATATTTAGATCATATTACACCAATTGCTAAAATGTGTGGCGCTATTAATACTGTTATTAATGATCATGGTGTTTTAACTGGAACTATTACAGATGGAACAGGTTATATGACAGCTTTAAAAGATCAAGGAATTGATATTATTGGTAAAAAGATGACAATTGTTGGTGCAGGTGGAGCAGCTACTGCAATCGTCATGCAAGCTGCATTAGATGGTGTTAAAGAAATCAGTATTTTCAATATTAAAGATGCTTCATGGGATCGTGCTTTAGAAAATGTAGAAAAAATCAATTCACAAACTCAATGTAAAGCACAATTATTTGATTTAAATGATCATGAAACATTAAGAAAAGAAATCAATGAGTCAATTATTTTTACAAATGCAACAAATGTAGGTATGGGTAAATTAGAAGGAAAAATGGTTTTACCAGATACTTCTTATTTAAGAAAAGATTTAATTGTTTCAGATGTTATTTATATGCCAGAAAAAACAAAATTATTAGAAGAAGCTGAAAAAATAGGATGTAAAACAATTAATGGTCTAGGAATGATGCTTTATCAAGGAGCTGCTTCATTTAAATTATGGACAGATCAAGATATGCCAATTGATGTTGTAAAAGAAGCTTTAGACTTTTAAAATGTTATGCAGTGCATAGCATTTTTTTATTTGACAAATAGAATATTTTATTATATTGTTGATATATCAACTAACGGAGGTATACTATGATTAAAATTGTTGCAGAAAATTATATTAAAGAAGAATATCAAGAAGAATTTTTAAAACTTACAAAAGAACTTATTATTTTAAGTAGAGAAGAAAAAGGAAATATCTCTTATCATCTTTATCAAGATATTAATGATGATAGTCATTTTACTTTTATTGAAGAATGGCAAAATCAAGAAGCAATTGATGAACATAATCAAACAAAACACTTTATAACAATTGTTCCTCAAATCAAAAGCTTTGCTTCAAAACCTTCAAGAGCAATTAAATATAAAGAGGTGCAATAATGAATACATTAGAAACAATTTTTACAAGAAAAAGTGTTCGACAATTTAAAAATCAAAAAGTAGATGAAAAAGACATCAAAACAATCTTAAAAGCAGGAATGTCAGGACCAACATGTGTTAATTCAAAAGATTGGTCATTTATCGTTGTTGACGATCCAGAAGTTCTTCATAAAATGTATAAAGCAAATGGTGTACCAGCGAAACCATTACTTGAATGTGCTTTTGCTATTTTAATTTGTGGAGATTACTCAAAAGCATTTAAATTCTCTAAAGATTATTTTGCTGTAGATGGTTCTATTGCTGGACAAAATATGATTTTAGCAGCTTGGTCTTTAGGTATTGGAAGTGTTTGGCTTGGTACATGGCCACAAATGGATCGTGTTTTTGCCCAAAGTAAATTGTTTGATTTACCAAATGATCAAATTCCTCATTCAATTATTGCTTTTGGTTATCCTCTAGATGAAATTAAAGAGAAAGAAGAATATTATGATGAAGCTGTTGTTCATTATAATAAGTGGTAAAAATGGTTAAAGAAATTATTAAAGATGAATTCTTTTTAAAACAAAAATCAAAGTCATGTACAAAAGAGGATTTATATATCGCCAATGAATTATTAGAAACAATTCAAGCTTACAAAGAACAATGTGTTGGTATGGCAGCGAATATGATTGGATATTTAAAAACAATGATGGTTGTTTTAGATGAAAATAAATATCTTATTTTAATTAATCCTGTTATTTTAAAAACAAGTGGAAAAACGTATCAAACAGAAGAAGGTTGTCTATCATTACAAGGTGTAAGAAAGACACAAAGATATGAAAGTATCAAAGTAAGTTATTTAGATCAAGATTTTAAAAAGAAAATTAAAACGTTTAAAGGGTATACAGCTCAAATCATTCAACATGAACTTGATCATTTTGAAGGAAAAATCATATAAAAAAAATCAGCAATAGCTGATTTTTTTAATGACATATTTCTTCAACAAGTTGATTAATTGCCTCTTGATTTTCATCTTTATAAGTAGATTTAATTGTGACCGTATTTTCACAAATAGTAATATTTTTCATTGGAGTAAGCATATCTTTCATCACTTTATTTGCAAGAGGAGCCCAAGAACCATTTTCAATAAGTCCAACAGTTTTATTTTGATATCCTTTATGTTGTAATCTATGTAAGAAATCTTCCATTGGACTAAAGACACCACCATCATAAGTAGCTCCAGCTAAAATCATTTTAGAATATCTAAAAGCATCTTCAACTGCTTCAGCCATGTCATCTCTTGTAAGATCAGTGAAGGCAACTTTAACACCTTTTTCTTTTAATAAATCAACTACTTTTAAAGCCACTTCTTTGGTATTTCCATGGATAGAAGCACTGGCCACTAAAACACCTTCATCTTCACTTTGATAACTACTCCAAATTTGGTATTTATCAATATAATATCCTAAATTATCTTTTAAAATAGGACCATGTAAAGGACAAATCATTTTAATATCTAAAGTGCTGGCTTTTTTTAATAAAGTTTGTACAGGAGCCCCATATTTACCAACAATATTAAAATAATAACGTCTTGCTTCACAAGCCCAATCTTCATCATGTGATAAAGCCCCAAATTTACCAAAGCCGTCTGCTGAGAATAATATTTTTTCAGTTGTTTCATATTCAACCATTACTTCAGGCCAATGCACCATCGGTGCCATGATAAATTTCAAATGATGATTTCCTAAATCTAATTCTTCTCCTTCTTTAACCACAATACATCTTTCATCTAATCCTTCAATATTAAAAAATTGAGGAAGCATCGCTTTTGCTTTGGCACTTAAAACAAGTTTTGCTTCTTTATACTTTTCTGTAAATAATTGAATATTTGCGGAATGATCAGGTTCTAAATGAGAAACAATCAAATAATCAGGAACATGTTCCTTTAATTCCTTATCTAAATTATCAAACCATTCTTTTGTCTTTCTTGCATCAACTGTATCCATAACTGCAATCTTTTCATCTAAAATAAGATAAGAGTTATAACTAACCCCATTAGGTACAATATATTGACTTTCAAAAAGATCAAGTGTTGTATCATCAACCCCAATATATTTAATCGAATCACTAATTATAACATTATTCATAAAAATCCTCCTTTTAGTCATTATAACACTAATTTCTTAATGAAATATTGTTTTCGTGATATGAAAATAATATTTTATAAAAATTTCTTACCAAAAATAAAGGAGAGATATATTATTATCGATAAAATCAAAGTATTGAGGAGTATGTTATGAGAAAAATAGCTATTTGTGATGATAGTAAATTGGATCGATAGCTTTTAAAAGTTGTTATACAAACATATTTTGAAAATAATGAAGAAGAATTTAAAATCTTTGAATATGAATTAGGAGATAATTTATTAGATGATATTGAAGTAGAACTCTTATTTCTAGATATCATTATGAATGGAATGAAGATAGCTAGAAAATTAAGAGATATTCAATTTAAAGCACCAATCATCTTTCTTACAGCTCATGCAGACTATGCGGTAGAAAGTTATGAAGTATATGTAGCGGGATATTTGTTAAAACCTTATGATACAAATAAATTAACATTGCTTTTAGATGAAGTATTACAAAGAAGTGTTCAAAAAAGAATTGCTGTTAAAGTTAAAAAACAACATCGATATCTTGAAATTAATGATATTATGTATGTTGAAAGTGATAAACATGTATTAAATATTCATTTAAAAGATAGTAGAGTGATTCAAACAACAGAAAAGTTGAGTGAATTAGAAAAAACGATTAATTCAAAAAGATTTATTCGTTGTCACCAAAGTTATCTTGTTAATATGGATTATATAAAAGATGCGAAAACAGATTTTATTCTTAGTAATGATATAAGAATACCAATTAGAGTAAGAGGACGAAAAGAAATTATTGAAAGATATCATAAGTATTATAGTTCAGAAAGAATGAATGATCATTTATAAGGTACAATTGTTAGTTAATAAAACAAATGTGCTTTTTAACATGTGGAAAAGTCTTTTATGAAATAGGGTACATTAAAATAGAAAAGTATTTTAATGTTTTTTAAGTTGGAGGAATTTTGAAATTTATAAAATGATGTAATAAATAGAATTTGATTATAATTGTAGTTATATTATATGTCAAAATTCAAAGAACAATTTTGTCAATTTATAGATACAAATGCAAAAACTTTGTCAAAGATATTGAAGGATATCAATCAAGCAAAGATGGAAAAAAGTTATCAAAATTGGTATATGTGGTTCAGCAGATACATTTAGAGCTATACAAAAAGTTTTAGATGCTTATAATTTACCTAATGAAGCTTTAAATAATGGTGAAATTGATTTAAATTCATTCCAACATAAAGCTTATTTAGAAAATGAATGCAAAAAACAAGGGCATGATTTAACGACTATTGGAGATACATCTTCTGCTCCTTTTACATTATATTCTAAAAACGTAGATTCTTTAAAAGCATTAAAAACATTAGCTGGGGAAAAATAAACGTGTAAAAAAAGCACAATTGTTAAAAAACAAAACAAATGTGCTTTTTTTATTACTTTTTGTGCAAAAATAGAAGATTTTTAAAAACAAATGATACAATGTTTTAAATTAGAAACATTTATTGAAAAGGGGAAAAATGAAGAAAACACTTTATGTTTTTATTTGAAAAGAATGTATATGCTTTAGAAACAAGTAAAATCTTTTCAGATGAAATAAATAGGATCATTGTAATGGGTCTATTATAGTGTAATATCATTATTATGGTTATTAAAGAAACAAGACGTAGAAAATGACAAAACTCATTTTCTTTTTATTTCTTTTTTTATAGAGAGAATATTTCTTTTTTTGACATGCAATTTCTTGAAAAAAAAGATATTTTTATATCCTTATAATAACGCTTACAATTGAAATTGTATTTTAAAATTATGATGATATAATAAGCTACGAACTTAAACAAATTTCAAAGAGAAAAAAGAACTTCAGGAATAATGAAGATAAATATTTATATGAATGTTAGGAGGGAAAATATGAAAAATATCTTTGAAGTATCTCTTGAAAGCCATTATCAATTTGAATGGGATAAATTAGGAAATATCAAAAAAGGAAGAGAACATTTAGGTGAGGAGATGCCGGTTCTTGTCTATAGATTATTAGAATACAGTATGAATGATGTCTTGTTTAAAAATTTTGGTATTGAAAAAACAGATGAAATTTTTAGACAAGCTGGTTATCTTGCAGGATGTGAATTTGCGAAAAATGCATTGCCTCTTGATGCTGATGAAAGTACATTTGTAAGTACGCTTGCTCAAACTTTAGAAACTTTAAAAGTAGGTATTTTAAGAATGGAAGAAGTGGACTTTGAAAAAGGTGAATTTGTAATTACAATTCATGAAGATCTTGATTGTAGTGGATTGCCACCAACAGGTGAAGTTGTATGTAAATATGATGAAGGTTTTTTTGCGGGAATTTTAGAAGCATATACCAAGAAGCCTTTTAAAGTAAGAGAAGTTGATTGCTGGTCTAGTGGAAGTAGAGTATGTCGTTTTAAAGGGACAGTAGATGATGATCGATAAGGATCAAGAACTTTTCTTAGATTACATTAAACAACTTTTATATAACACAGATGAAGCAACACTTTGTCGTGATGAACTTTCAGATGATGTAACACAGCTTGCAGATGGAATTGAATATTTAGGTGAAGTGATCAAAGATGAAAAGATTGTTTTATCTAAAATGGCCCAAGGAGAAGTAGATGAAGAATTTTCTATATCTCACAATTATTTATCGGCTCCTGTTAAAAGCATTCAAAGTAATTTAAAGCATTTATCATGGGTTGCTCAAAGAGTTGCGGCAGGTGATTATAAACAACATGTTTCAAGCTTAGGAAGCTTTTCTGATTCATTTAATGAAATGATTGATCAATTAAGTCATTATCGAGAAAAGATGGAACATATCAGTAATACAGATGTCTTAACGGGAACTGCGAATCGACGTGCTTTTAATCAAATGATTAAAAAGCTTTGGGATAAAGATATTCCTTGTGCCATTGTATTTATTGATATTGATGGTTTGAAGTATGTAAATGATAATTATGGTCATTCTGGAGGAAATCGCTATATTAAAGAAGTATGTCAAATCTTGAAAATGAATTTAAAAGAAGATGAATTTATTTTTAGAATTGGTGGGGATGAACTACTTATTTTATCTAAAAAAGAAGATGCACATATATGTGAAGAACGTCTACTAGAAATACGCTTACAATTTAGAGAAGAAATGAAAAAGAAAGTACCGTATCCATGTGATTTTAGTTTTGGTTGTGTGGATATTGATAAAAAAGAAAATAAAACAATTAGTGAATATTTAAGTCTTGCTGATAAAAAAATGTATCATTTTAAAATGCAACATTATATTGATCAAAGACGACCTAAATACAGTAATCATATTGATAAAAGTGGTTTAGATAGTCGTATTTTTGATGCTTTTTCTCAAACATCAATCAACCGCTATGCTTATATATGTAATATGGAAACAAATGTTTCAAGATGGTCCGTACAAGCTGTCAAAGACTTTGATTTACCTTATGAATATATGTATGATGCAGGTAAAATATGGGAAGAACATATTCATCCAGATGATTGTAAAGAATATGAAGAAGATATTGAAGCAGTTTTCTCTGGAAAGAAAGAATGTCATGATTTAACATATCGTGCACGTTTAAAAAATGGTAAATATATAAAATGTCGTTGTGAAGGATATGTCTTAAGAGGAAGAACGGCTAAAGAACTCAATCTTTTTGCAGGAATACTTACACGAGTCGATGAAGCAGTGAATTATGAAGAAAGATAGTTTTAAGTGGGATCAAGGTGATCTCACTTTTTTATTTATCAAAAAAGAAAAGACTAAGAACATCTAAAATAAAACATCCAGAGCAATCACATTGATAATTTTTTCGATTCAATTTGATTTTGATTTAAAAGTAAACAAAATCATACCAATAACAGTTGTTCCAAAGAATAAACAAATTGGAAATGTCATGATTTGAGGTAAAAGGCATGCAAAGTGAATACTTTTTCTACCGGTATTAAACCAATAAAAAGGAGAAAGAACACATAACTGTTTATTTAAAAAATGAATGTTTCGTCTCTTTAAAGCAACAAGTATTTTCCAAAGTACTTTCCCACAACCAATATACAAAGAATGACCTCTATAAAAAGAACAAATTATGAAAATGTGAAGCAATTAAAAGTATGGTTATGCAAAAGAAAAGAATATTTGAAGATACTTGAAAAGTACTATATTGTAGATATTGGAATGCGCTATATGTTACTAGGAACACAAAAAATAGATGCTGGACATATTTTAGAAAATGTTGTGTATTTAGAATTATTAAGAAGAGAAAATAAAGTATTTGTAGGGAAAGTTGATCATTTTGAAGTGGATTTTGTTGCGCAAAATTCTAAAGGTATCGAATACTATCAAGTTGCATTAACTGTACGTGATGAAAAAACACTTCAAAGAGAGTTAAGACATCTTCAAGCTATTCAAGAATTACCCTAAAGTTATTCTTACAATGGATGATGATCCTGAAGTGCAATATGAAGGAATACGACGTATTAATGCACGAAATTGGTTATTAGGGCTAATTGAATAGTTTTATTAGTGTTAAATAATATAGAATAGGGGATCCTTTAAAGAGGATTTTTTTAATTTTTTAGCACTTATGTGTTGACAGTGCTAAAAATATGAATATAATAAAATTAGCACTAGGGATAAAGGAGTGCTAAAGGAGAGTGATAACATGGATATCGAAAAATTTACAGCCAAGATGCAAGAGGCAATTCAAAAAGCAAGTCAATTAGCATTAAGTTATAAGCATCAAGTAATTGACATTGAACATGTATTGTATGTTTTATTGAATGATAGTAGTGGTATTTTTCCAAGGGTGTTATCTAAGCTAAATAAAGATAAAAATCATTTCATTCAAGTATTAGAACAAAGGCTTCAACAAAAAACGACACTTGAAAATATTGATGTCAATAGCATGAGAATAAGCTATAGCTTAAATGATTTACTTGCGAAAGCAAATAGTCAAATGACATCGTTTAAAGATGAATATATGTCTGTAGAACATGTCATTATGGCTTTATTTGAAATAAATGAAAATTGGGTCAAAGATTTATTGAACCAAGAAGGTATGAATAAAAAGGATACAAAAAAGGTAATTTTAGAAATGCGGGGTGATCATATGGTAGATAATCCAAATCCAGAAAATACTTATGAAGTATTAGAAAAATATGGACGTGACTTAACAAAAGATGTGGAAAATGGAAAATTAGATCCAGTTATTGGACGTGACGATGAAATTCGTCGTGTCATTCAAATCTTGTCACGTAAAACAAAAAATAATCCAATTTTAATTGGTGAACCAGGTGTTGGTAAAACAGCCATCGTTGAAGGATTGGCATGGCGTATTTATAAAAATGATGTACCAATTTCTTTACAAAATAAAACTTTATATGAACTTGATTTAGGTTCACTTGTAGCTGGTGCTAAATACCGTGGTGAATTTGAAGAAAGATTGAAAGCAGTTTTAGGTGAAATTAAAAAAGCAAATGGAAATATCATCTTATTTATTGATGAAATCCATCAATTAGTTGGTGCTGGTAAAACAGATGGTGCGATGGATGCTGCTAACTTATTAAAACCAATGTTGGCTCGTGGTGAACTTCATTGTATTGGAGCAACGACTTTAGATGAATATAGACAATATATTGAAAAAGATGCGGCTCTTGAAAGACGTTTCCAAAAGGTACAAGTTGATGAACCAACAATTGATGATAGTATTGCTATCTTACGTGGTTTAAAAGATTCTTTTGAAAGACATCATGGGGTTAAAATCAATGATAGTGCTATTATTGGGGCTGTTAATTTATCACAAAGATATATTACGGATCGTTTCTTACCAGATAAAGCCATCGATTTAATCGATGAAGCGTGTGCTTCAATTCGTATGGAAATTGATTCTTTACCAGAAGAATTAGATGGTATTACACGTGAAAAGAATCGATTAGAAATGGAAAGAATTTCGATTGAAAAAGAAGATAGTAATGAAGATAATGTAAAACGTTTAAATGATATTAAAGAACGTATTGCTTCTTTAACTGAACAAGAAACAGCATTAAAAGCAAAATGGAAAGAAGAAAAGTCTTCATTAGATCATATTAAAGAATTAAAGAATCAAAAAAATAAACTTGTAGCTTTACAAGATAAATATATGCAAGAAGGTAATTTACAAGAAGCTTCTAAACTTCAATATGGTGATATTCCAAAAATCACCAAAGAAATTGCTGATCTTGAAGCAAAAGAATCGGATGATGCTTTACTTCAAGAAAAAGTAACTGTTGATAATGTCTCAGAAGTTATTTCAAGATGGACAGGTATTCCAATGAATAAATTAATGGCTTCTGAAAGAGAAAAACTTTTAGCCTTAGATGATACATTAAAAGTACGTGTTATTGGTCAAGATGATGCAATCACTAAAGTAACAGATGCTATCTTACGTAGCCGTGCTGGTATCAATGATGAAGAAAAACCAATTGGTTCCTTCTTATTCTTAGGTCCAACTGGGGTTGGTAAAACAGAAGTGGCTAAAGCTTTAGCAGAACAATTATTTGATACTGAAAAGAATATTGTGCGTATTGATATGTCTGAATATATGGAAAAATTCAGTGTCTCTCGTTTAGTAGGAGCTCCACCAGGATATGTTGGTTATGAAGAAGGTGGACAATTAACAGAAGCAGTAAGACGTCATCCTTATAGTATTGTATTATTGGATGAAATTGAAAAAGCCCATCCTGATGTTTTCAATATCTTACTTCAAGTCTTAGATGATGGACGTATTACAGATAGTAAAGGTAATACAGTTAGCTTTAAAAATACAATTATTATCATGACAAGCAATATTGGTTCTCAATATTTATTAGAAGGAAATAATGAAGAAAATAGAAAACTTGTCAAAGAAGAATTAAAAGCGCACTTTAAACCAGAATTCTTAAATCGTATTGATGAAATTGTTATGTTTAATTCATTAGATAGTTCAGTAGTAAGAAAAATTATTGATAAATTTATTGGTCAATTAGTTCATCGTTTACAAGATAAAAAGATTACGATTTCTTTAACTGATCAAGCTTATCAAATGATTCAAGAAGAAGGATTTGATCCAATCTATGGAGCAAGACCATTAAAGAGATTTATTCAATCTCAAATTGAAACAAAACTTGCTAAAGAAATTATTAAAGGAACAGTTCATCAAGGACAACATGTAGAAGTTGATTATCAAGATGGATTTGTTTTAAAAGCTCAATAAGGAAGTAGTATAAAAGCTACTTCTTTTTTTATAAAACTATTTTGTATTTAGAAAGAAAATAATAGCTAATTAAGTACGAAAAATCGTACTTTTCTTTTTGAAATTGTAGGAATATAAATAAAAATGTAAAATTGTTTTTTCTTGGGGAAATATTATGCTAGAATATGTTGGGGTGAAAGACGATGCAAAAATATTTTATAAATGAAAATATCGAATTAAATAAATCTTTCAAAATAGAAAGTAGTGATCAACATCATATAGAAAAAGTAATGCGTAATAAAAATGGTGATCAAATTATTTGTGTAGACTTAAAACATATTCAATATTTATGTTTAATTGAAAATGTTCAAGAAGGTGCAATTTTACCAATTGAAAAATTAGATATTAATAATGAATTAGATGTAGAAGTTACACTTGTTTATGCTTTACCTAAAGGAGATAAATTTGAATTTGTTTTACAAAAAGCTTGTGAGTTAGGAGTTCATCATATTATTCCATTAAGTTCTAAAAGATGTGTTGTTAAACTTACTAAAGACAAATTCAATAAAAAACTGCCCCGCTATCAAAAAATATTAAAAGAAGCAAGTGAACAATCAGGAAGAAATAGAATACCTTCAATAGAAGAAGTAAAAACAATTAAAGAATTAAAACCCTATTTAAAAGATTATAATTTAGTGGCTTATGAAGAAACTGCTAAACAACATGAACATGGTGAATTATTTCATACTTTACAACAATTAAAAGCAGGGGATCAATTATTGATTATTATTGGTTGTGAAGGTGGCTTTGATGAAAGTGAAATTCAAGAATTAAACGAGATGGGCGTTAAATGTTGTTCATTAGGTAACCGTATTTTAAGAAGTGAAACAGCACCACTTTATTTAATGAGTGTCATTGGTTATTCAAGGGAGCTTATAAAATGATTAAATTATTAAAGAAATATGGGGTAGAGTTAAAATTAAAAAAATGTGATTTGTTTCGTCTTATTGAAGGGCAAAAAGATACTTTTCTTGAAGATGGTTTTGCTTTTAAAATGACAAATGAAGAAGAAATGTTTAAATATGAAGTGATTTTAAATGGTATTTATAATAAGACAAAAATAGAAGGGGAATATAAGCGATTTGTTTATGAGACACAAGATGCTATTCAATATTTAAATTATGAAGAAAAACAAAAAATGTTTAATAGTATTATTAGTGAAACGTTAAAAAATTTAAAACTTATGAAAGCTGATCAACAAATTATTTTAATTCCTTATTTAGAACCTTTTGTAAATGAAAGATATTTAAATAATTATATGTTATTAACATTAAAACAACATCAATTGTATGTTAAAGATTATCAAAGAAATATAGAAATTCCTTATCAACTTTATGGTTTAAAAGTATTACGTTCTGCTTTTTCTTCTTTAAAAGGAATAGCTGAAGATGAAAATTATGAATATTATTATTATGATGGTTTAAAGAAAATCTATATTTTTGATAAGAAAGAATATGGTTTAGTAGATAGTTTTCCAATAATTGATAAATATTTCCAAGGAAATACATCTTTAGATGATATAAGAGAAATTATGACTTATTATAAACAACCTCAACAATTTATAAATCAATTACATGAATTAAATTATTTAAGTGATAAAGTACATAAAAAAATTATGAAAAAATTAAAGTAGGTGAAAGAATGAAAGTTGCATTCCATACATTAGGATGTAAAGTTAATTCCTATGAATCTCAAGCAATGCTAAATATGTTTGAAGAAGCAGGATATGAAGAAGTTGATTTTAAAGAAGTGGCAGATGTTTATGTTGTTAATACATGTACTGTCACAAATACAGGAGATAGTAAATCTCGTCAAATGATACGCAAAGCAATTCGTAAAAATCCTCAAGCAACCGTTTGTGTTGTTGGATGTTATAGTCAAGTAGCACCTCAAGATATTGAAGCAATTGAAGGTGTAAGTATCATTTTAGGGACACAATTTAGAAATGAAATTGTTGATTTAGTAGAAAAGTATCAACAAACACATGAAAGAATTGTGAAAGTTTCTGAAGTTAAACAATTAAGAAAATTTGAAGATTTAAATATTGATCGTTTTTTACATACGAGAGCTTATTTAAAGATTCAAGATGGATGTAATAATTTCTGTACATATTGTATTATTCCTTATGCTAGAGGAAGAGTGCGATCTAGAAAACCAGAAAGTGTTATTAAACAAGCAAAGGAATTAGTAGCTAAAGGATATGTAGAAATTGTTTTAACAGGGATTCATACAGCAGGATATGGTGAAGATTTAGAAAATTATAGTTTTTATGATTTATTAGTAGATTTAACAAAAATAGAAGGATTAAAGAGACTTCGTATTTCTTCTATTGAAACAAGTCAAATTACTGATGATATTATTGATTTAATTTCAAAATCTAAAATTATTGTGGATCATTTACATGTACCGCTTCAAGCTGGGTGTGATGAAACACTTAAACGTATGAATAGAAAATATAATTGTGAACAATATTATGAAAAATTATCAAAAATTAGAAGATTGATTCCTGATATTGTTTTTACAACAGATGTCATTGTTGGTTTTCCTGGAGAAAGCGAAGAAGAGTTTGAAAAAACTTATGAATTTATTAAAAAAGTGGGATATACACAACTTCATGTTTTCCCTTATTCTATGCGTAAAGGAACGCCAGCAGCACGTATGGTACAAGTTGATGAAAAAATTAAACATGAAAGAGTTAATCGATTGATTGCATTATCTCATGAGTTAAATGAAAATTATGCAAAATCTCAAATTGGTAAAACTTTAAGAGTTCTTTTTGAAAAAGAAGATCATGGATATTATGTGGGACATGGAGATAATTATTTACTTATAAAAGTACAAAGTGATGAACAATTGATAGGTCAATTGAAGAATGTTATAATTGATTCATATGATGAAATGTTAATTGGAAGAGTGGTATAATGAAACGATTAAATGAGTTGTTTAATATTGATAATGATATGAAAATATACTCAATTCATAGTGATTCAAGATATGTAAAACCCTATTCTATATTCTTTTGTATTGAAGGATTGAGTGTAGATGGACATCGTTATGTGGATGATGCTATTTTTCAAGGAGCAAAAGTTATTGTTCATAGCAAGGATATAGAAAAACAACCAGGCATTATTTATATTAAGGTAGCAGATGCTTTAGATGAATTAAATAGAGTTTCTAATGTATTCTATGATTATCCAAGTAAGAAAATGCGTGTTGTTGGAGTGACTGGAACAAGTGGTAAAACAGTTGTTGCTTCAATGGTTAAAAGTGTGATGGATCATTATTGTAAAGCAGCTTACATGGGAACAATTTCTTTAGAGTATGATGGGGTAGAAGAACAGTGCCCTTATACGACGCCAGAAACTTTATATGTACAAAAGAAATTGTTTGATATGGCAAGACGTGGTGTTAAGGTTGTTGCCATGGAAGCAAGTAGTCATGGTTTGGCACTTAAAAGAATTGATGCAGTCGATTTTAATATTGCTGTTTTAACAAATATTTCTGATGAACATTTAGATTTTCATGGAACTAGAAGACAATATATTGAAAGTAAGAAAAAATTATTTTCAATGTTATCTACAAATTCGATTGCTGTTTTAAATAAAGATGAAGAAGTTTTTGCTGAATTTAAAGCAGCTACGAAAGCAAGAATTATGACTTATGGTATTAAAAATGAAAGTGAAATTATGGCTAAAAATATAGAACTTTATATTGATCATAGTGAATTTGATCTTTCATTAAAAGGAAATCTATATCATATTGTTTGTCCAACAATTGCTGATTTTAATATTTATAATGTTCTAGCAACGGTAGGAGTACTTGTTGGTTTAGGATTTGATGATCGCATGATCATTGAAGCCATTAGTGATTTAAAACCAGTTAATGGAAGAATGGAGCTTATTCCTAATAAACATAAAATTACGATTATTGTCGATTATTGTTGTCATACAAAAGATTTTGAAAATGTTTTTAAATTTGCAGATCGTGTTTCTAGAGGAAATATTATTGCTGTTTTAGGAGCACCAAGTAAAAGACATATGGCAAGAAGAAAGAAAATAGGAGCATTGGCCAATAGATATTTAGATCATGTGATTTTGACTGAATTAGATGATCGAGGAGAAAATATTGAGGAAATTTGTAAAGAAATTCAAAGTGAGATTACAGATATTCCAAGCATTATTATTCCTAATCGTGCAGTAGCTGTTGAACAAGCCATTGAACAAGCAAGTCCAGGAGATGTTGTTTTATTATTAGGAAAAGGTCATGAAAAATTTATTGCCTTAGAAGTTGGTCAAAGAGAGTATGAAGGAGATAAAGCGATAGCATTAAAAGCTATTAAAAGAGTATACGAAGGAGAAGAAGAAAATGAACTACAACAAAATGATTGATCATACTGTTTTAAAAGCAGATACACCTTTAGAAACAGTTAAAAGAATTTGTGATGAAGCAATGGAATATGGTTTTGCAAGTGTTTGTATTAATCCATGCCATGTTGCTTATTGTGCAGACTATCTAAAAGATAGTGATGTCAATGTATGTACAGTTATTGGTTTTCCATTAGGGGCTAATACAAGTGCAGTGAAAGCATTTGAAACAAAGGATGCGATTGCTAATGGGGCTGATGAAATTGATATGGTAATGAATATCGGAGCTTTAAAAGATAAAAATTATGATTTAGTAAGAGATGATGTTAAAGCGGTAGTTGAAGCTGCTAATGGAACATTAGTAAAAGTTATTTTAGAAACTTGTTTACTTACAGAAGATGAAATTAAAAAAGCATGTGAATTATGCGTAGAAGCAAAAGCTGATTATGTAAAAACAAGTACTGGTTTTTCAACAAGAGGGGCTACAATTGAAGATGTTAGAATCATGAAAGAAGCTGTTCATGGAAAAGCAAAAGTAAAAGCTGCAGGTGGTGTTAGAACACCTGAAGATATGGTGAAAATCGTTGCTGCTGGAGCTGATCGTATTGGAACAAGTGCAGGATGTTCTTTAGTTAAAAAATAAGTTGGATGTAATTTTAATTTTTTAATGTTATTTACAAAATACAGGTATAAAATGAAAAATATGTAAATGGTATTCGAAATGAATATCATTTACTTTTTTATTCCAAAAATAATATATAACTAAAGAAGAAATGAGGGATTATATGGGAAATACACCAAAGAAAATAAAAGTAAGAGGTGCAAAAGTACATAACTTAAAAAATATCAATGTTGATATACCATTAAATCAAATAGTTGCTATTACAGGTGTTTCAGGGTCAGGAAAATCATCACTAGCCATGGGTGTTCTTTATAGTGAGGGTTCAAGAAGATACTTAGAATCTTTATCAACTTATACAAGAAGGCGTATGACGAGTGCAACGAAGGCACAAGTAGATGAAGTTCTTTATGTTCCTGCGGCTTTAGCACTTCACCAACGACCATCTGTTCCAGGTATTCGTAGTACGTTTGGAACAGGGACAGAACTTTTAAATAGTTTAAGACTCATGTATTCACGTCTTGCTAAGCATTGTTGTAAAAATGGTCATTATATTGAACCAACTTTAAATGTGGCGGCTGAAAAAGAAATCATCTGTCCAATTTGTAAAGAAAAAATACATGCACCAAGTGCTGAAGAGTTAGCTTTTAATAGTCAAGGAGCTTGTCTTAAATGTGGTGGAACAGGAATTGTTAGAACTGTTGATATTGATTCGCTTGTTCCTGATAAAACACTTACCATAGATGAAGGAGCAGTCGCTCCATGGAACTCATTAATGTGGACTTTGATGACAGATGTTTGTCGTGCTATGGGAGTAAGAACAGATGTGCCTTTTAATCAATTAACTGATGAAGAAAAAAATATTGTTTATTATGGACCGGCGGAAAAGAAACATATTTTTTATAAGGCTAAAAATACAGATCATGCAGGAGAAATGGATTTTACTTATTTTAATACAACTTATACAGTAGAAAATGCTTTATCAAAAGTTAAAGATGATAAAGGAATGAAAAGAGTTGAAAAGTTTTTAAAAGAAGAAATTTGTCCAGAATGTCAGGGAACACGTTTATCAAAAGAAGCAAGAAAACCTTTGATTAGAGGAATTGGTTTAGATAAAGCTTGTCAAATGCCATTAAATGATTTAGTAGAATGGGTAAGAGATATTCCAGATTCAATGCCTGATGAAATGAAGCCAATGGCTCGTGAAATCTGTGATTCGTTTTTAGATGTTTCTAAAAGGCTGTTAGATTTAGGATTGGGCTATCTTTCTTTAGATAGAGCTGCTTCTACACTTTCAACAGGAGAAAGACAACGTATGCAACTTGCTAGAGCAGTAAGAAATCGTACAACAGGTATTCTCTATGTTTTAGATGAACCTTCTATTGGATTACATCCTTCTAATATTTATGGACTTATAGAAGTCATGAATGATTTAATTCATGATGGAAATTCTATTTTATTAGTAGATCATGATACTGAAATTATTAAAGAAGCGAATTGGCTCATTGAAATGGGACCAGAAGCAGGAAAAAATGGAGGTTATGTTTTTACGGAAGGAACAATAGAACAAATTAAAAATGATAAAAAGTCAATGATTGGGCCATTCCTTACAAATCATTATGATGAAAAAATGCGTCCAATATCTCCAATTGAACAACTATTTGAATTTGGGAAAATTCATCTTTCAACAAATCAAATACATACAGTCCATCCTTTAGAAGTAGATATTCCTAAAGGAAAATTAACGGTTGTTACAGGAGTGTCAGGTTCTGGAAAAACAACGATGATTCTAGAAAGCTTGTTACCAGCGATTCAAACTAAAATCAATGACTCATCATTACCTGATCATGTTAAAGATGTTCAAATGGAAGGAATAGAACATATTAAACTGATTGATGCTTCACCTATTGGTATTAATATTCGTTCGACTGTTGCTACTTATATTAATGTTCATGATGAACTTAGAAAAAGATTTGCCAAAACAGAAAGCGCTAAGTCTAAGGGGTATAAAGCAGGAGATTTTTCTTATAATACAGGAAAGCTTAGATGTCCAACTTGTGATGGAACAGGGACATTAAGTTTGGATATACAATTCTTGCCAGATGTTCATGTGACTTGTCCTGATTGTCATGGTTCTAGATATAATAAAGAAAGTTATTTTATTAAATATAAAACGTCAAAAGAGAAAGAGTATTCTTTACCTGAATTGATGGAAATGGATGTGAGTTTTGCTAAAGAAGCTTGTCAAGGTTTAAAAGGTGTTTATCGAAAACTGGAAGTATTAGAAAACTTAGGTTTAGGATATTTGACATTGGGTGAGGAAACACCAAGTTTATCTGGTGGAGAGGCACAGCGTTTAAAACTTGCAAGTGAAATGAGTAAGTCTCAAAATGATTCAATTTTTATCTTTGATGAACCTACGATTGGATTACATCCTTTAGATGTTCAAATATTAGTTAAAGTTTTTCAATCACTTGTAGATCAAGGTGCGACAGTCGTCGTCATTGAACATGATCGTGATGTGATGAAAAATGCGGATTATATAATTGATATGGGACCAGGTGGTGGTCAAGATGGTGGAATGATTGTAGCTACTGGTAGTGTTGAAGAAATAAAAAATAATATAAAGAGTATTACAGGTAAATATTTATAAAAAAATAGAAGTTCAATGTGAACTTCTATTTTTGTCTTGCTGAAACAATAAAGTGTAATGCAAAATAAGCCACTTCATCTTCAGTAAATCTTTTATGATAAATAGATTCAATAGCGTCATTTAAGATTTCTGCCATTGCAAATTCTTTAGGATGTCTTTCTTTAATCTTTGCAGTTAAAGGATTTTCGATTTGACTATCATCTAATAATCGATCAAGTGCAGGTGTTAAATGTAATCCTAAAGAAACAAGTAATTTTTCATTATTTCTTAAATCTATACCTTTTTGTTTAAATAAAGAATCTAAAGTGTTTTGTAGAACATCAATAATTTCATCATCTAATAAATTAACACCAGCATTAAATTCAACATCTAATACGTTATTTTTAGATAGGTACATTGAAATAAGTGCTAATTCTGATTCTGGAAATTCAATATCAAATTTTTTACTAAGAATATTACAAATTTCAACTGCTGAATCATAGTTAGTGTTTGCTTTATATGATGTGATTTGTCCTTGACTTAAAGGAATGTAATTGTTTGTTTTGATTCTAAGTATTGCAATTGCAAGATGTACAACGAGATTTTGCGTAAATTGTGGAGATAATGTTAAATGATTTTTCTCAATTACTTCATTTACTGCTTCGCGACATACTTGTTTTGATAATTCTAAATCTTTATCAGCAGCGCTTGATAAAGCTTGGTTTGTTAATGTCATAAAAAAGCCTCCTAAAATGTCTACGTAAACTATATACTAAATCAATTAGAAAAGCTAGGAAAAAATAAATATTCTTTATAAGAGCATATGATTGGATTTTAGGAATGATTCCTGTTATACTAAACTTGTAAAATAATTATGTAAGCGCTCATCATTTTCTTTAAGTTTTTGTTGTCTATGCAAAATGTAAGTGCTATAATTATGAAGGAATTTTGATTTAGGAGGAAATAAACAAAATGGCTTTAACAGATAAATTCAATGAAGAATGGAACGGATTTAAAGGAAGACTTTGGAAAGAAGAAGTAAACACTCGTCAATTCATTCAAGATAACTATAAACCTTATGATGGAGATGAATCATTTTTAGCTGGTCCTACAGAAGCTACTAATAAACTTTGGGGAAAACTTCAAAAGTTACAAAAAGAAGAAAGAGCTAAAGGTGGAGTATTAGAATGTGAAACTAAAGTAGTAAGTGGACTTACTGCTTATGGTCCTGGATATATCGATGAAGAAATGAAAGATTTAGAAAAAGTTGTTGGTTTACAAACTGACAAACCTTTAAAAAGAGCTTTCATGCCTTATGGTGGTATCAAAATGGCAGAACAAGCTGCTGCAACTTATGGATATGAACCAGATGAAAAATTACATGAAATTTTCACAAAATATCATAAAACACATAACCAAGCAGTATTCGATGTTTATACACCAGAAATTAAAAAAGCTCGTCATAATAAAGTAATTACAGGTTTACCTGATACATACGGACGTGGACGTATTGTTGGTGACTATCGTCGTGTTGCTTTATATGGTATTGATTTCTTAATTGAACAAAAAGTAAATGATTTCAATCATTGTGGTAGTGGATCAATGACTGAAGATATCATTCGTAAAAGAGAAGAAATTGCTGAACAAGTAAAAGCATTAAAAGGTATGAAAGAAATGGCTGCTATCTACGGATATGACATTTCTAAACCAGCTAAAAATGCTCATGAAGCATTCCAATGGTTATACTTTGGATACTTAGCTGCAATCAAAACTCAAAATGGTGCTGCAATGTCAGTTGGACGTATTTCTACTTTCTTAGATATCTATGTAGAAAGAGATTTAGCTAACGGAACATTAACAGAAGAAGAAGCACAAGAATTAGTAGACCATTTCGTTATGAAATGTAGAATGGTTAAATTTGCTCGTATTCCTTCTTACAACCAATTATTCTCTGGTGACCCAGTATGGGCTACACTTGAAGTTGCAGGTTTAGGAACTGATGGACGTTCAATGGTTACTAAAAACTGTTTCCGTTTCTTACACACATTAGAAAATATGGGTCCTTCACCAGAACCAAACTTAACAGTTTTATATACAAAAGCATTACCAGAAAACTTCAAACGTTTTGCTGCTAAAATCTCAGTAGATACTAGCTCAATCCAATATGAAAATGATGATGTAATGCGTCCTGTATGGGGAGATGATTACTCAATTTGTTGTTGTGTATCAGCTACTCAAACTGGTAAAGAAATGCAATTCTTTGGTGCACGTGCAAACTTAGCTAAATGTTTAACATATGCTATCAATGGTGGTATTGATGAAAAAACTAAAGATCAAGTGGCTCCAAAATATCGTCCAATTACTTCTGAATACTTAGACTATGATGAAGTTATGGAACGTTATGACCAAATGATGGAATGGTTAGCAGATCTTTATGTTAATACATTAAACTTAATTCAATATATGCATGATAAATATTATTATGAAGCTGCACAAATGTCATTAATTGATACTGATCTAAAACGTACTTTCGCAACTGGTATTGCTGGATTCTCACATGTAGTAGATTCATTAAGCGCAATCAAATATGCTAAAGTTAAAACAATCAGAGATGAAGATGGTATCGTAGTAGATTATGAAGTTGAAGGTGACTTCCCAAGATATGGTAACGATGATGATCGTGCTGATGATATCGCTGTATGGTTATTAGGTGAATTCTTAGCTAAAATCAAAAAACATCATACTTATAGAGATTCAGAACCAACAACTTCTATCTTAACAATCACTTCAAACGTTGTTTATGGTAAAGCTACAGGTTCATTACCTGATGGACGTAAAGCAGGTGAACCATTATCACCAGGTGCTAACCCATCTTACGGTGCTGAACAAAATGGTTTATTAGCTTCATTAAACTCAGTTGCTAAATTACCATATGAATGGGCATTGGATGGTATTTCTAATACTCAAACAATCAACCCAGATGCTTTAGGACATGATGAAGGTGAAAGAGTTAATAACTTAGTACAAGTTATGGATGGATATTTTGAACAAGGTGCTCATCACTTAAATGTTAACGTATTTGGAACTGAAAAATTAATTGATGCTATGGAACATCCAGAAAAAGAAGAATATGCAAACTTCACAATTCGTGTATCTGGATATGCTGTTAAATTCATTGACTTAACTCGTGAACAACAATTAGATGTTATCGCAAGAACTTGTCATGAACATATGTAATCAATAACTTAATCAAATAATGAAAACAACCTCTTATGAGGTTGTTTTGTTACGGAGGAAAAATGGAAACAATTGGTAGAATTCATTCAATAGAAAGCTTTGGATCAGTCGATGGTCCAGGAGTACGTTATATTTATTTCTTACATGGATGTCCTTTAAGATGTCAATTTTGTCATAATCCTGATACATGGGGTTCAAAGAAATACGAAGAATATACTCCTGAAAAAGCGCTTCAACAAGCAATGAAGTACAAAACATATTGGGGTAAAAAAGGGGGCATTACGATTAGTGGTGGAGAACCTTTAGCTCAAATAGATTTTGTTTTAGAATTATTTAAACTTGCAAAAAAAGAAGGTATCAATACATGTATTGATACCAGTGGTGGATGTTTTACTAGAGAAGAACCTTTCTTTTCTAAATTTAATGAACTGATGGAGTATACAGATTTATTACTTGTTGATATTAAAGAAATCAATAATGAAAGACATATTGCACTTACAGGAAGAAGTAATGAAAATATTTTAGATATGGCAAAGTATTTATCTGAAATTAATAAACCAATTTGGATTAGACATGTTCTTGTTCCAGAAAGAAGTGATTATGATGAAGATTTAATTGAATTAGATCGTTTTATTTCTACCCTTTCTAATGTTTATCGTGTAGAAATACTTCCTTATCATACTTTAGGTGTCTTTAAGTGGGAAGAATTGAAGATTCCTTATCAATTAGAAGGAATAAAACCTCCAACTAAAGAACGTGTAGATAATGCTAACAGATTATTACATGTAGATCGTTATACAAGATATTTAGATAATTAATGAAAAAAGAGTTCATGAATTTAGAGTTATCATCTAAATCATGTAACTCTTTTTCAATTTATAATTGCATATTTACTTTATAATCAGAGTTGTTTAAAATAAGAGTAAAGGAAAAAAGGAGATATAATAATGAAATTAGGAGCAATTGAAGCAGGTGGAACTAAATTTGTAGTTTGTATTGGAAATGAAAAAGGAGAAGTTTTAGAAAGAGAATCATTTCCTACAGAAGCACCTGAAAAAACAATGGAAAATGTTTTTAAATTCTTTGATGGAAAAGAAATTGAAGCATTAGGTGTAGGAAGTTTTGGACCTATTGATCCAGATCTTACAAGTCCAACTTATGGTTATATTACAACAACACCTAAACCAGGATGGAATAATTATAACATTATGGGTGCTTTAAAAGAAAGATATGACATTCCTATGGCTTTTGATACAGATGTTAATGGGGCTGCTTTAGGTGAAGCAACATTTGGTGCGGCAAAAGGATTAGACAGTGCCCTTTATCTTACAATTGGAACAGGAATTGGTGGAGGAGCCGTTGTTGGTGGTAAACTTGTACACGGGTTACTTCATCCAGAAATGGGACATATGAAAATGATTGTTAGAGAAGATGATAAATATTCAGGAAAATGTCCATATCATGGAACATGTTTTGAAGGTTTAGCAGCTGGTCCTGCCATTGAAGCAAGATGGGGAGTAAAAGGAAGTGAACTTCCAGGAGATCATCCGGCATGGGATTTAGAAGCTTATTATATTGGACAAGCGATGGCAAATTATATTTTAACTCTTTCACCTAAGAAAATTATTCTAGGTGGTGGTGTTATGCATCAAAAACAACTTTTTCCAATGATTCATAAATATACTCAAGAATTCTTAAATGGTTATATTCAAAAAGAAGAAGTGACTACTGATAAAATTAAAGATTATATCGTTTATCCAGAATTAGGGGATAATGCTGGGGTTGTTGGAGCTTTAGCTCTTGCCATGAGTGTAGTAAAATAATGAAGTAGAGAAATCTACTTCTTTTTTTGATAAAAAAGGAGAAAGGGAATATGAAAAAATACTCTCATTATTTTTATGTTGTTTAATGGTTTTAACATTAACGGGATGTGTTGGATCAAATGGAGATGACATAACGACTTATACGTATTCAAGTGAATTGGATATTAAAAATTTAGATTCGTCAGATGCAGATGATGGATGTTCACTCAAGGCAATTCATGCAGTAATCGATGGACTTACAAAAACAGATAAAAAAGGAAATATCGTAAACGCGGTTGCTAAAAGTGAAGAATTGTCTGAAGACGGTTTAACACATACCTACAAACTTCGAAAAGATTTTAAATGGACAAATGGAGATCCTGTAACAGCTCATGATTTCGTTTATGCATGGCAACGTATTTTTAGAAAAAAGGGAAGTTATTATTATATGTTTGCAGATGGAATTGCAAGTATTGAAGGGGCTCAAGAGTTATCAGATAAAATTGATGCAGGTGAAGAACTTACGGATGATGATTTAAATTCTATGGGTGTAAAAGCAATCGATGACTATACTTTAGAAGTAAAAACAACTGTACGTGTTTCTTTCTTTGATGAATTAATGGCATTTCCATGTTTTTTCCTAATTAATGAAAAGTTTTGTGAAAAACAAGGAGATAAATATGGTAAAAGCGCAAAAGCTATTTTAGGAAATGGTGCTTTTATTATGACAAATTGGGAACCAGGATCTATTGCGGAATTTAAAAAGAATGAAGATTACTATGAAGCAAAAACTGTAAAGATTGAAAAACTTGTGATGAAACTTGTTCAAAATCCAAAAGTTGCGGCTCAATCATTTATGGCAGGAGAAACAGACTATGCACCAATCAATTAGGATTTGGTAGATAAATATAAAGATGATGAAGCTTTTAAACAAGTACCAGAAGGCTTCCTTTATTATTTATCTGTGAATTTTCAAAATGCAAATCTTGCTAATGCGAATATCAGGCAAGCAGTTTCACTTTCAATTAATCGAAATGATTTATGCGAAAAAATATTAAAAGACGGTTCTTTTGCAGCAACAGGATTTATTCTTTCTGGTTTAGCAACGAGTCCAGATGGCGTTGATTTTAGAAAAGATTCTGGAAACTTTACATCTTATGATAAGAAAAAAGCACAAGAATCTTTAGATGAAGGATTAAAAGAATTAGGAAAAGATCAAATTACGTTAAGATTTACATATGGTAAAGATGAATCTCCAAAGGATGTATTTGTAACTTATTTACAAAATGCTTTAAGTGAATTAGATGGTATTAAAGTAGAAATGGTAGCTACTACTAAACAAGATCGTATTTACAACAAACAAAAAAATGGTGATTTTGATTTAGCAGTAACACGTTGGGGACCGGATTATGGAGATCCTACAACTTATTTAACAATTGCATTATCAACAAATGGTAGCAACTATGGTAAATATACAAACAGTGAATTAGATGCATTAATGGATAAAGTTGCTAATGAATCTGATGCTAATACTCGTTGGCAAAAAATGAAAGATGCAGAAAAAATCTTACTAGCTGATTATGCATATATTCCTGTTTTTGAAAAAGGAGCGGCAACATTACAAAATCCAAAAGTAAAAAATCTAGTTATTAAACCATGTAGAACAATTTCTTTTGAATATGTAGAAAAAACTGAATAAAAAGAGAAAAGGCATAATAAGAAAATATGATGTCTTTTTTAATAAAAAACTATCACGGTAATAAATTAATATATTGCATTGTATACAAATATCCAAAATAGTATTGACTTTTAAAGACTAATCCACTATTATGAAGTTAATAAATCGATAAATTGTATACAACATGTCGATTTATTGCACAAAAGATAATTTAAGAAGGGAAGAGAGAATATGAAAAAACTATTATCAATGGTGCTTTGTGCTATGATGGCTCTAACTCTTGCTGGTTGTGGGGGATCAGGAGGAGATTCATCTACTTACACTTTCTCAAGTGAATTAGATATTAAAAACTTAGATTCATCAGATGCCGATGACGGATGCTCATTTACAGCAATGCATGCTGTTATTGATGGGCTTATGAAAACAGATAAGAAAGGTAATATCGTAAATGGTGTTGCTTCATCTTCTGAAGTTTCAGATGACGGGTTAACTCATACTTACAAAATCAGAAAAGATGCTAAATGGGCTAACGGTGATCCTGTTACTGCAAATGATTTCGTTTATGCTTGGCATAGAATCTTCCAAAAGAAAGGTCAATATTACTACATGTTCTGTGATGGTATTGCAAGTATTGTAGGGGCACAAGAAATGTCAGATAAAATTGACAATGAAGAAGATATTACAGATGCTGATTTAGATGCAATGGGTGTTAAAGCAGTCGATGATAAAACATTAGAAGTTACTACAACTACTCGTGTTTCATTCTTTGATGAATTAATGTCATTCCCATGTTTCTATCCAATCAATGAAAAGTTCTGCGAAAAACAAGGTGACAAATATGGTAAGAGTGCTAAAACTATTTTAGGAAATGGTGCTTTCACTATGACAAACTGGGAACCAGGTTCAGTAGCTGAATTTGAAAAAAATGATAAATATTATGATGCTAAAACAGTTAAAATTGACAAATTAGTAATGAAATTAGTTCAAGATCCAAAAGTTGCTGCTCAAGCATTCGAAGCAGGTGAAACTGATTTCGCTCCAATCAACTCAGACTTAGTTGATAAATACAAAAAAGATGATTCATTCAAACAAATTAATGAAGGTTACTTATTCTATATTTCAGTAAACTTCCAAAATAGTGATTTAGCTAACTTAAATGTAAGAAAAGCAATCTCACTAGCAATCAATAGAAAAGATTTATGTGAAAACGTCTTAAAAGATGGTTCACAAGCTGCTTCAGGATTTGTTCCATCAGGATTATCAATTTCTCCAGAAGGAAAAGATTTCCGTGATGAAGCAGATACTTATACTTCATATGATAAAAAAGCTGCTCAAGCTGCATTAGATGAAGGATTAAAAGAATTAGGAAAATCTGAAATTACTTTAAGATTAACTTATGGTACAGATGAATCTCCAATGGATGTATTTGCAACTTATTTACAAAACGCTTTAAGTAAATTAGATGGTATTAAAGTAGAAATGGTAGCTACTACTAA
>NZ_JAOQJR010000011.1:0-39462 GCF_025566905.1 [Clostridium] ammoniilyticum | reverse complement strand
ATGTTACATCCCAGTATTTGAAAAAGGTACTGCAACTTTACAAAATAAAGATGTAAAAGGTTTAGTAATTAGACCTGTAGGGGTTCCATATACATTCCAATATGTATCAAAATAGTCGATAAAATCAACAGAAACACAATATTTCGGTATTGTGTTTCTTCTTAAAAAAGAATAAAAAAATATGTTGTCTTCCAATTAATATAAACGTCAAAAATAAATGTATAAAAAACAATTGTTCTATTTTATTCTTGAATGTAGATTGAAAAATATTTTTTTGTATAAACAATAATACAATTTTGTATACAAAGTTCGTTTTTTTTGTTGACTTCTATAACGCATTGTACTAATATTAAAGCATAAATTTTTATTGTATATGTATTAGTGTATACAAAGGCGATTTATAGAAGGGAAGAGAAAAAATGAAAAAATTATTTTCTATGGTACTTTGTGCTATGATGGCTCTAACTCTTGCTGGTTGTGGAGGATCTGGTGATGATTCTTCTACATACACTTATTCAAGTGAACTAGATATCAAGAACTTAGACTCAGCAGATGCCGAAGACGGATGCTCATTTACTGCATTACATGCAATTATTGATGGGCTTATGAAACCTGCTAAAGATGGTACTACTACATATGGTATTGCTAAATCTTCAGAAGTTTCAGAAGACGGTTTAACACACACTTATAAATTAAGAGATGCTAAATGGTCTAATGGAGATCCTGTTACTGCAAACGATTTCGTTTATGCATGGCACAGAATTTTCAAAAACAAAGGGAACTATTATTACATGTTCTGTGATGGAATTGCTAACATCGCAGGTGCACAAGAATTATCAGACAAAATCGATGCAGAACAAGATTTAACTGATGATGATTTAAATTCTTTAGGTGTAAAAGCTGTTGATGACAAAACATTAGAAGTTACTACAACTACTCGTGTTTCATTCTTTGATGAATTAATGTCATTCCCATGTTTCTACCCAATCAACGAAAAATTCGCTGAAAAACAAGGTGATAAATATGGTAAGAGCGCTGATTCTATTTTAGCTAACGGTGCTTTCACTATGACAAACTGGGAACCAGGTTCAGTAGCTGAATTCGAAAAAAATGATAAATTCTATGCTGCTAAAGATGTAAAAATTGACAAATTAGTAATGAAATTAGTTCAAGAACCAAAAGTTGCTGCTCAGTCATTCGAAGCAGGTGAAACTGATTTCGCTATCATCAACTCTGACTTAGTTGATAAATATAAAAAAGATGAATCATTCAAGAATATTTCTGAAGGGTTCTTATTCTACATTCAACCAAATTTAGAAAATAGTGATTTAGCTAACTTAAATGTAAGAAAAGCTTTATCATTAGCTATTAACAGAAAAGATTTATGTGAAAACGTCTTAAAAGATGGTTCACAAGCTGCTTCAGGATTTGTTCCATCAGGATTATCAATTTCTCCAGAAGGAAAAGATTTCCGTGATGAAGCAGATACTTATACTTCATATGATAAAAAAGCTGCTCAAGCTGCATTAGATGAAGGATTAAAAGAATTAGGAAAATCTGAAATTACTATAAGAGTTACTTATGGTACAGATGAATCTCCAATGGATGTATTTGCAACTTATTTACAAAATGCTTTCTCTAGCTTAAAAGGATTAAAAATTGAAATGGTTGCTACTACTAAACAAGATCGTATCTACAACAAACAAAAAAATGGAGATTTCGATTTATCAGTAACTCGTTGGGGACCTGATTATGGTGATCCTACAACTTATTTAACATTAGCTTTAACTAACAACAACAACAACTATGGTCATTGGTCAAATACTGAATTTGATTCAATCATGGAAAAAGTTAACAATGAAACTGATGTTAATGCTCGTTGGCAATTAATGATCGATGCAGAAAAAATTATGATGGATGATTTATGTTACATCCCAGTATTCGAAAAAGGAACTGCTACTTTACAAAATACAAAAGTTAAAAACTTAGTTATTAAAGCAGTTGGTGTTCCATATACATTCGAATATGTTTCAAAATAGTTCAAATTAGAAAAAAGAACATAGAGAAGACAACACAATATAGTATTCTGTATTGTGTTTCTTTTTTAAATAAATATAGGAGGAAAAAAGATGAGTAATTCAACCTTAAAATATATCGGAAAACGTTTAGTTATTTCGTTAATTACATTATTCGTTATTTTAATGGTATTATTTTTAATGGTTAAATTTTTACCTGGTTCTCCAATTAACAATGAAAAATTAAGTGCTTCAGCCAGAGCGGCTATTGAAGCTCAATACGGATTGGATAAACCAATACCAGTTCAATTCGTACGTTATATTCAAAATATGTTAACAGGGGATTTCGGTGTTTCATTTAACTTGTATAAAGATATGCAAGTATCTTCACTTGTAGGAAGTGCTGCAAAATTATCTATGATTTACGGTTTATGTGCAGTAGTTATTGGAACAGTTATTGGTATGTTCTTAGGAGTATTTGCTGCATTACATAAAAATACAATTTGGGATACAATCGCTACAGTTATTTCTGTAATTGGGGTTTCCATCCCATCATTCGTATTTGCAATGTTAATTTTATTATTATTTGCTTCAAAATTAAGATTGTTACCAACTTCATATAGTTCATCGAATGCAATTAAATCATCAATTATGCCAATTTTAGCTTTATCTGTTGGGGTTATTGCAAACGTTGCACGTTTTACACGTACTGAAATGGTTTCAGTTTTAACAAGTGAATATATGACTCTTGCAAAAGCAAAAGGATTAGATCGTAAAACTTTAATTTTCAAACATGCATTAAGAAATGCTTTAATTCCAGTAATCACAATTTTAGGACCTATTTTAGTAAACTTAATGACAGGTACTATGGTTGTTGAAAAGATTTGTTCTGTTCCTGGATTAGGTAAATTATTAATTAATAGTATTTTATCAAATGATTACAACATCATTTTAGCTTGTTCATTCTTATATGCTGCAATGTACATTTTCATGATGTTAATTATTGATATTTCTTATGGAATTATTGATCCAAGAATTAGATTAGGAAAGGATGATTAATAATGGATTTAGAAAAGATTGAATTTTTACCAGACGATTTTGAATTCGTTGGAGACAAACAAGACATTACTAAAGACGTTGTTGCTCCATCACTTCCTGCTTGGAAAGATTCTTTAAATCGTTTTAAAAAGAACAAAGGTGCCGTTATCGGTTTAATTTGTATTTTAGTTATCGCAGTATTTGCTATTTTTGCTCCAATGTTTTCATCATATAAATTTGATGCAATCAATACAAAAATTGCAAGTATTTCACCATGTGCTGAACATTTCTTTGGTACAGACACTTATGGTCGTGATTTATTTGTACGTGTTTGGACAGGTACAAGATATTCATTATTCATTGCCGTTGTTGCAATCTTCATTGACGTGATTGTAGGTATGACATACGGACTGATCTCTGGTTATTTCGGAGGTAAAGTTGATTCAGTAATGCAAAGAATTCAAGAAATCATAAACTCTATCCCAACTTTAGTAATATTAACATTGTTATTAATGGTGATGAAAGCATCATTATTCACAATTATCATGGCTTTATCATTTACTGAATGGATTGGTATGTCAAGAATTACAAGAGCTCAAGTTTTAAGAGTAAAAGAAGAAGAATTCGTTTTAGCTTCACGTACTTTAGGAGCTAGTAACATGTTTATTATCTTTAAAGAAATTTTACCAAATATTTATAGTCAAATGATTATTATGATTATGATGTCTATTCCAAATGCTATCTTCTATGAAGCATACTTATCATTCGTTGGTTTAGGTTTACCAATTCCAATGGCTTCATTAGGTACATTAATTAATGATGGATTTAACTCAATTACTATTTACCCTTACATGATGGTAATTCCAGTTATTATTTTCTCTATCTTAATGTTAAGTTTCAACTTATTTGGTGATGGACTTCGTGATGCACTTGATCCAACTATGAAGGAGATGTAATTATGGCAGAAAGAGAAAAAATATTAGAAGTCAGAGATTTAAATATCTCTTTTAGAACTGATAGTGGTATTGTTAATGCAATTCGTGGTGTTAACTTAGATTTATATAAAGGTGAAACAATCGCTATCGTTGGTGAATCTGGATCAGGTAAGTCAGTTACTACTAAAGCAATCATGGGTATCATGGCTGGAAATGGTTCAATTGATGGTGGTTCTATTAACTACACTTGGACAGATGAAAATACAGGTGAAAGAATCACAAAAGACATTTGTCAATTAAGTGAAAAAGAAATGCAAAGTGAAATTCGTGGTCGTAAAATTGCCATGGTTTTCCAAGATCCAATGACATCATTAAACCCTACAATGACAATTGGAAATCAAATTATGGAACCAATGATTCATCATTACAATACACCAAAAGAAGAAGCTTATAAAAAAGCAGTTGAATTATTACAATTAGTAGGTATTACTAATGCTGAAAAACGTATGAAAAACTATCCTCACCAATTATCAGGTGGGATGAGACAAAGAATTGTTATCGCAATTGCTTTATCTTGTGATCCTTATGTTTTAATTTGTGATGAACCTACAACTGCATTGGACGTTACTATCCAAGCTAAAATTCTTGAATTAATTCAAGATATTCAAAAGAAAAAAGATTTATCAGTTATTTATATCACACATGACTTAGGTGTTGTTGCTAAAGTAGCTGATTATGTAAATGTTATGTACGCTGGTAAAATCGTAGAGACTGGAACCATTGATGAAATTTTCTATGATCCACGTCATCCATATACTTGGGGATTATTATCATCTATGCCAGATTTAGATACTGATGATGATGAATTATACACAATCCCTGGTACACCACCAAACTTAGCACATGAAGTAAAAGGTGATGCTTTTGCTCCACGTAATAAGTATGCTTTAAATATTGACTTAAGAATTGAACCTCCAATGTTTAAAGTACCTGGTAGTACAACTCATAAAGTTGCTTCATGGTTAATGCATGAAAAAGCTCCAAAAGTTGAAATGCCAGTTGAATTAAAAAACAGATTAGAAAAAATGAAAAAGGAGGGTGTTGAATAATGGAAAATAAAGAACCTATCCTTGTCGTTAAAGATTTAAAACAACATTTTAAAATTAATCGTAACTTTACTGTAAAAGCAGTTGATGGTATTTCATTTGATATTATGCCAGGTGAAACTTATGGTTTAGTAGGTGAATCTGGTTCAGGTAAATCAACTACTGGTAGAAGTATTATTCGTTTATATAAACCAACTTCTGGATCAATTGTTTTCAACGGAAAAGAAATTGGTGGAAAATTAGATAAGGAAACATCTAAAGAATTACATACAAAGATGCAAATGATTTTCCAAGATCCAATGGCTTGTTTAAATCCAAGAAAGAAAGTTATTGATATCATTGGTCAAGGTTTAGATATTCATAAATCTTATTCTTCTATTGAAGAAAGAAATGAAAAAATCTATGAAATGCTTGAACTTGTTGGTTTATCAAGAGAACATGCTTCACGTTATCCACATCAATTCTCAGGTGGACAAAGACAACGTATTGGTATTGCAAGAGCATTAATTATGAATCCTGATTTAATTATTGCTGATGAAGCAATCTCAGCGTTAGATGTATCTATTCAAGCACAAGTTGTTAACTTAATGAAAAAGATTCAAAAAGAAACAGGAATTGCATATTTATTTATTGCACATGACTTATCAATGGTTAAATATATCAGTGATAAAATTGGGGTATTACATTTAGGACATTTAGTAGAAACAGGGACTACTGAAGAAATCTTTGATAATCCAATTCATCCATATACAAAATCATTATTAAGTGCTATTCCTCATCCTAATCCACGTGTAGAAAAAGTACGTAAATCATTTACTTACGATTATAAAGAAAGTGGAGTCGATTATACAAAAGGTACTGAACATTTAGTAGATGGAACTCATTATGTTTTAGCTACTGATGAAGAATTTGAAAAATGGACAAAAAAATAGTTTAGGAGGCACTTAAGAAGGCAACCTAAAATATTGTAAGAAAATCTTCAAAAAAAGAGAACGAATGCGAAATGTTGTTCTCTTTTTATATAAATAAAAATAATACAAAATAAAAAGGTTGTTATGAAATTATTTATTGAATTTCGTAATAACCTTTTTTGATAATTTCTTTCAATTTTTATTGTTAATAATTGTGAAATTGAAAGTTTTTTTCGATTTGATTGTAAATGCTTACAGAAGATTGACTTACAAGTTGTTGTTAATTATGATGAAGATGTCTTCTAGATAAGAAGATAATTAATTTGAATCTTTTAACCGGTGAAAAGAGGAAATATGATGATTATTGACAAAATGAAAACATTAGACCATTTAACAATTCAAGAAAAGTATTTAGTGGATTATATAATAAATAATCAAGAAGATATTTTAAAAAAGAATATTAATGAACTGGCAAAATTAAGTTATACCAGTAGTGCAACGATTTCTAGGTTGTGTAAGAAACTGGGCTTTAATGGATATAAAGAATTTAAATATCAATATGCGGCTGAATATTCTCATTTACTTGAATTGAAAAATGATTTTAAAATTGAACCTTTTTCAAGTGAGAGTTCAATTGATGATGCTTTAAATAAAATCGAACTTTTACATAAAAGAGCGATAGAGTATACAAAAAGTTTACTAGATAGACAAGTTATAGAAAGAATTTATCAACTTATTAAAAATGCTAAATATATTGAAATTTATGGAACTGGTATTAATTTTTCTTTAGCAGAAATTTATAGTTTGAATTTTGAAGAAGAAGGGGTTATTTCTAAAGCATATAACAGTTTAAATCCAATGCATCTTCAATACTTAAAGCAAAGGAAACCAAACGATACAGTTTGCATTTATTTAACACATACAGGTCAAAATAAGGAAATGTTAAAAATAGCAAAGGATATTCGCAAATATCATGCTAAATCAATTGTGATTTGTGATCATAAAAAAAGAGAAATTTGTAAATATTGTGATGAAACAATTGTAATTATGACCACTCAAAATACAACTGAACTATCTAATGCTGTTTATATTGCTTCTTTACAGTATGTTTTTAATATATTTACTTCGTTAAAATTAATAAGTAATTATTCTTATTTAGAAGAAACAACAAAAGCAGTTGATAAATTTAAAATGGGAGAATGATTATGAATAAAAGTTTTCTATGGGGTGGTGCTGTTGCTGCTAATCAATACGAAGGTGGCTATCAAGAAGGACATAAAGGATTAAGTGTAACCGATGTTATGTCAGCTGGTGATGTTGATCACCCTCGAGAAATTTCTTATGAAATATTAGATGATAAATATTATCCTAACCATTATGGAATTGATTTTTATCATCATTATAAAGAAGATATTAAATTATTTGCTGAAATGGGCTTTAAATGTTTCCGTTTAAGTATTTCATGGCCACGGATCTATCCTCAAGGTGACGAATTAGAGCCTAATGAAGAAGGGCTAGAGTATTATGATCATGTTTTTGATGAATGTTTAAAATATGGAATAGAGCCTATTGTTACTTTATCTCATTTTGAAATGCCTCTTTATTTAGCAAAAAAATATGGTGGTTGGAGAAATAGACAATTAATTACATTCTTTGAAAGATATGCGATTACATGTTTTAAAAGATATAGCAAAAAGGTCAAATATTGGATGACATTTAATGAAATTAATAATCTTATAGATACCGATAATCCTTTTAATGCTTGGACTGGAGCAGGTGTTTTATATGAAGATAATGAAAATATTGAACAAACAATGTATCAAATATCTCATTATCAGTTTGTTGCAAGTGCTAGAGCAGTTCAAAGAGCCAAAGAAATTAATGCCTCTATGCAAGTAGGTTGCATGTTGCATTTTGGCCCAATTTATCCTTCTTCTTGTAATCCACAAGATATTCTTGCAGGAATTAAAGCAATGGATAAGAGGTATTTCTTTAGTGATGTTCATGTAAGGGGATATTATCCAACCTATACTTTAAAAAAGTGGGAAAGGAGTAATATTCAATTAGATATAACTGATGAAGATTTAAAAGATTTAAAACGAGGTACTGTGGATTATATAGGGTTTAGTTATTATAAATCAACGATTGCAGAATATGATAAAATACATGACTTTATTGAAGTACAAAATCCATTGTTAAAGAAAAGTGATTGGGGTTGGGCTATTGATCCTACAGGATTAAGGATTATTTTAAATGAAGTTTATGAAAGATATCAAAAACCAATGTTTATTGTTGAAAATGGTTTTGGAGCTTATGATAAATTAGAAAATGGAATCATTAATGATGATTATCGTATTGATTACTTAAGAAACCATATTTCAGAAATGAAAAAAGCAATTGAGTTAGATGGTGTAGAAGTCATGGGATATACTCCTTGGTCAGCAATCGATATTGTAAGTGCTTCTACTGGTGAATTGGCAAAAAGATATGGATTTATCTATGTTGATTTAGATGATCAAGCTAAAGGTAGTGGAAGAAGATATCGAAAAGCTTCTTTTGAATGGTATAAAAGAGTTATTTCATCAAATGGTGAAATTTTATAGGAGATAAATAATATGAACAAATTTATAAATGAAACATTAGTTATTTATATATCGAAGTTTACAAATACAAAAGTTATAAAGGCTTTAAAGGATGGAATGATGTTTTCTTTACCGTTTTTAATGATAGGATCATTGTTCCTGTTGATTGCCAACTTACCAATTGAATCAGTAAGTAAAGTAATTAGTGAAAGTGGAATAGGAGATGTATGTTCTCAAGTATATTCTTCTACGTTTTCATTAATGGCCTTCTTTACAGTAATAGGAATTACTTATTCTTATTTGAAGAATGATCAAGTAATAACAGCTATAAATGGCGCTTTAACTGGTTTAGCAGCTTTTATTTTATTAACTCCATCTTCTAAGGTATTAGACAGTGGGGAATCAGTTACAGGAATTATTTCTAAAGATTGGACTGCTGGTCAAGGAATGATTTGTGCTATTTTAATTGGTTTTTTAGTTGGATATATTTATTCTTTATGTGTAAAAAAAGATATTAGCATTAAAATGCCAGATGGTGTGCCTAGTGGTGTTGCAGATTCATTTTCGTCACTATTACCAACTGGAATTATTATTACTATTTGTGCAATTATTTATGCTATATGTCACTTTATATTTAATACAACATTTGCAGAACTTATTTATTCGGTAATTCAAATTCCTTTACAAGGAATTACAGATTCGTTCTTTGGCGTTATTATTATGACAGTTGTTATGTCTTTATTATGGTGGACAGGCGTCCATGGTGGTTCTATATGTGGAGGAATTCTTTCACCAATTTTACAAGCAAATATGGCAGCTAATCAAAAAATTATAGATTCAGGATTGCCTCTTACAATTCAAAATGGTGGACATATTTTTACACAACAATTTTGGGACAATTTCTTATGTATGTCTGGTGCTGGAATTGTGATTGGGTTAGTGATTTATATTACATTTTTTGCCAAATCAAAGTCATTACGTAGCTTAGGTAAATTATCCATTGTACCTAATATCTTTAACATTAATGAACCAATTATTTTTGGGACACCAATTGTACTTAATATATATTTATTAATTCCATTTGTTCTTGTTCCTTTAATTATAGGTATAAGTAGTTACTTATTAATGTATATGGGAATTTTACCATTATTTAGCGGGGTTATGGTTCCTTGGACAACACCACCAATTATATCAGGACTTTTGATTGGTGGATGGCGTGTTGCATTATGGCAATTTGTGATGATTGTTGTATCTTTTGTTATTTATTTACCATTTATTAAAAAAATAGATACTTTGGAATTAAATAAAGAAAATCAAAAGTAAATTATAAGAAATACAAATATTTAATTTTAATATCAAAAAGTCGTGAAAAATCACGGCTTTTTTTGTAATGCTACTAAGTTAAGAAATTAAGTTAATACTTTTGCTTTATTTATTGTCTAAGAAATCCACACGATTTTTTGTTAATGCTTATTTAGAAGCAGTGTTTTTTAAAATATGAAGTAAGATTTGAACTTGTTTTTCCATCATAGTAAGTGAACAATATTCATAGGGTCCATGATAGTTAAAACCACCTGTACCAAGATTAGGACAAGGAAGTCCTTTGAATGTTAAACGTGCACCATCTGTACCACCACGAATTGGTGAACAATAAGCATCTAAACCATTTTCTTTAATGGCAGCTAAAGCTTGTTCAACAATGAACATATGATCTTTTAGAGCTTCTTTCATGTTTAAATAACTTTCTGTAATCGTTACTTCAACAATTTGATAACCATATTTTTTATTTAAGAACTCTGCAATGTCTTTAAAGTCTTGGCATTGTTTATTTGCTTGTTGTAAGTCATGGTTACGAATAATATATTCAGCAACTGTTTCTTCACAAGTTCCTTGAATCGAGTGAAGGTGATTAAATCCTTCATAACCTTCTGTTGATTCGGGACGCATATGCACAGGTAAAAGTGAATCAAATTCATAGGCAACACGCGTTGAATTGATCATTTTATTTTTAGCACTTCCTGGATGAATACTTCTTCCATGGACTTTCACTTCGGCACTAAATGCGTTAAAGTTTTCGTATTCAACAATGTGAATATCTCCACCATCAATGGTATAAGCATATTGTGCATTGAAGTAATCAACATTAAAGTGATCACTACCATGTCCAATTTCTTCATCAGGTGTAAAAGCAATTTGAATATCATTATGTTTAAATTCTGGATGATTATAAATATATTCCACCATTTGCATAATGATTGCAATACCAGCTTTATCATCAGCTCCTAATAAAGTTGTTCCATCTGTAGTAATTAAATCATGATGAATAAGTTGTAAGAGTTGAGAATATTGTTCAGGGTCTAGATAAAGTTCTTTATCTTCATTTAAAGTAATTTTTTGACCTTGATAATCTTTGATAATTTGTGGATGAATATCTTTACCACTTGCATCAGGAGAAGTATCCATGTGGGCAATAAAACCTATAACATCTCCTTGATGATTATTATTACTAGGAATTGTTCCATAAACTACACCAAATTCATCTATTTTTGCGTTTTCAATTCCTAATGATTTTAATTCTTCAACTAAATAATTTCCTAATTTTAATTGTTTTGAAGTTGAAGGAACAGTATGTGAATAACTATCTGATTGTGTGTCAAAATTCACATAATTTAAAAACCTTTCTTTAATTTCCATTTGTCTTCCTCACTTTCTTTTCTATTATACAACGACTTATAAAGAACTTCTATGAAAAAAGTTTACAAATTTTAAATTGTATGTTACCATACAATTCGTAACCGAACAATATAGGAGGAATGATATGTATAGAGATCCCATTGGACATCGTATTAAGACCATAAATAACCTAATGAGAAAAACAATGGATAAGAAAACAGGTCAGAGGCCTGATCGTGTAACTTTAATGCATTGTTGGATTATTGGGTTTGTTCAAGATAGAGAAGATAGTGGGCTTGATACATTTCCTAAAGATATAGAAAAAGAATTTTCAATCAATCGTTCTACGACATCAGAAATGTTGAAACTGATGTGTAAAAAGGGAATGATTGAACGAGAAGAAGTAGAATATGATGCAAGATTAAAGAAAATCGTTTTAACAGAATCTTCAAGAAATCATAATCGACAAATTGAAGATAAGATGAAAGAAATGCATCAAAAACTTATTAAAGATTTATCTGAAGAAGAAATAAATATGTTTATTAAAATATCCGATAAATTAATTAATAATATCAAAGAAGATTTATAAATATTCATGAAGTTCGGTAAATGAATAGGAAAGGAAGTCAATTATGGTAAAAACTTTAATGAAACAAATCAAAGAATATAAAAAAGATTCATTACTTACAATGTTATTTGCGGCATTAGAAGTTATCTTAGAAATCATTATTCCTTTATTAATGGCAAGTCTTATTGATAAAGGGATTGAGGCAGGTAATATGTCTAATGTTACAAAATATGGAACATTCATGTTTGTTATTGCAATTGGAACATTATCACTTGGTTTTTTAGCTGGTAACCATGCAGCTAAAGCTTCAACGGGTTTTGCAGCCAATTTAAGAGATGCCATGTATACAAACATTCAAACATTCTCTTTTTCAAACATTGATAAATATAGTACTGCAGGACTTGTAACACGTTTAACGACAGATGTGACAAATGTGCAAATGGCTTATCAAATGATTATTCGTATGTGCATTCGTGCGCCAATGTCACTTATTTGTGCCCTTACCATGGCAATGATGATCAACTTTAGATTAAGTATGATTTTTGTTGTTGCCATTGTTTTCTTAGTAGCGGTCCTTACAATAATTATGTATCATGCCACAAAATATTTTAATGATGTTTTTCCTAAATATGATACTTTAAATGAAAGTGTTCAAGAAAACGTTGTTGGTATTCGAGTTGTTAAATCATTTGTTAGAGAAAAATATGAAAATGAAAAATTTAAAAAAGCAGCACAAAACATTTATAAACTTTTTGTCAAAGCAGAATCCGTTTTATCTTATAATAACCCAGCTATGTTAATAGCTGTTTATGGTTCAATTTTAATGCTTTCATGGTTAGGTGCTAAAGCAATTGTAGGTGGGACTCTTACTACAGGTGAACTTACAAGTTTATTTAGCTATGTTATGAATATTATGATGTCTCTTATGATGCTTTCTATGGCATTTGTTATGATTACGATGTCACTTACTTCAGGAAGACGTATTGCAGAAGTTATTAATGAACAATCTGATTTAGTCTCTCCTCAAGAAGCTTTAACTGAAGTAAAAGATGGTTCAATTGATTTCAATCATGTTGTTTTTTCTTATAAACATGGTAGTGGAGAAGCGGTCTTAAAAGATGTTGATCTTCATATTAAAAGTGGTGAAACAATTGGAATTATTGGTGGTACCGGAAGTGCTAAAAGTAGTTTGGTCAACCTTATTTCTCGTTTATATGATGTTGACGAAGGTAGCGTTGTTGTTGGTGGACAAGATGTTCGTAATTATGATCTTGAAGTTTTAAGAGATGAAGTTTCTGTTGTCTTACAAAAGAATGTTTTATTTAGTGGAACAATCTTACAAAATTTACGTTGGGGTAATGAAAATGCAACAGAAGAAGAATGTAAAGAAGCTTGTCGTTTAGCGTGCGCTGATGAGTTTATTGATCGTTTTGAAGATGGTTATAATACGTATATTGAACAAGGTGGTTCAAACGTTTCAGGTGGACAAAAACAACGTCTATGTATCGCAAGAGCGTTGCTAAAAAATCCTAAAATCTTAATTCTAGATGATTCAACAAGTGCTGTTGATACAGCTACAGATGCAAGTATTCAAGAATCATTCAATGAACGTATTCCCGATACAACAAAAATTATTATTTCACAACGTATATCATCTGTTCAAAATGCAAGCCGTATTATTGTTTTAAATGATGGTGTCGTGGATGGTTTTGACACACATGATAAATTATTAGAAACAAATGAAATTTATCGTACAATTTATGAAACACAAATGAAAGGGAAGGAGGAAGAATAATGAAAGAAGGAACAATGAAACGTTTACTTAAAATGTTATGGAGTAAATATAAAATCCATTTAATTGTTGTTTTTCTATGTATTGTAGGAAATGCTTTATTTAATGTTCAAGGAACAATGTTTATGCAAACATTAATTGATGATTATATTGTTCCCCTTTTAAAGAGTTCTTCACCTGACTTTAGTGGACTATTCCATGCTTTGATTCGTGTAGGTGCACTTTATGCTTGTGGTGTTGTTTGTGCCTTTACCTTTAACCGTATTATGGTTTATGTAACACAAGGGTTCTTAAGAGATTTAAGAATTGAAATGTTTGAACATATGGAATCTTTACCAATTCGTTATTTTGACAGAACTCCTCATGGAGATACAATGTCAGTCTATACAAATGATATTGATACATTAAGACAATTGATTTCACAATCTATTCCACAACTTATTTCAAGTTGTATGACTATTGTGACAACATTTGTATCAATGATCATTTTAAATATTCCTTTAACTGTGTTAAGTGTATGTATGCTTATGATCATGCTTGTTGTATCAAGAAAACTTGGATCGTTATCAGGTAAATTCTTCGTTCAACAACAAGGGGATTTAGGTAAAGTGAATGGTTATATTGAAGAAATGATTTCTGGTCAAAAAGTTGTTAAAGTCTTCAACCATGAAGATCAAGCAATTGCTGATTTTAGAAAATTAAACGATGAATTAAGAGAAAGTGCTTATCAAGCTCATAAATTTGCGAATATCTTAATGCCAGTTACAGTACAACTTGGAAATATCTCTTATATCATTTGTGCAATTGTTGGCGCAATCCTTGCTTTAAATGGACATTTTGCTTTAACAATTGGAACCCTTGTAGCTTTCTTAACATTGAATAAAAGTTTCAACCAACCTATTGGACAAATTTCTCAACAAATCAATGCTGTTGCCATGGCACAAGCAGGAGCTGGTCGTATCTTTGATTTATTAGATCAAGAAAGTGAAGATGATCAAGGTGTGGTTACTTTATGTCGTGTAGAAACTGTTGATGGAAAAATGGTTGAAACAGATAAAAGAACAGGACATTGGGCTTGGAAACATCCAAGAAGCGATGGTCATGTTGAACTTGTAGAAATGAAGGGTGATATTCGTTTAGAAGGTGTTGACTTTGGTTATTTTGATGACCGTATGGTTTTACACAATGTAGATGTTTATGCTAATCCTGGTGAAAAGATTGCCTTTGTTGGGGCTACTGGTGCAGGTAAAACAACAATTACAAACTTAATTAATCGTTTCTATGATATTCAAAAAGGTTCGATTACTTATGATGGAATTGATATTAAATTGATTAAAAAAGATGATTTAAGAAGATCATTAGGTGTGGTTTTACAAGATACACATTTATTTACTGGAACAGTTATGGATAATATTCGCTATGGACGTCTTGATGCTACGGATGAAGAATGTATTGAAGCAGCAAAACTTGCCAATGCCGATCTCTTTGTTAAACATTTGCCAGATGGTTATCAAACAATGCTTACAGGAGATGGGGCGAACTTATCGCAAGGACAAAGACAGTTATTAGCGATTGCGCGTGCTGCTGTTGCTAATCCTCCTGCACTTATTTTGGATGAAGCAACTTCTTCTATTGATTCTCGAACAGAAAAGCTTGTACAAGATGGAATGGATAAATTAATGCATGGTAGAACAACACTTGTTATTGCCCATCGTTTATCAACAATTAAAAATAGTGATTGTATTATGGTCTTAGAACAAGGACATATTATTGAAAGAGGAAATCATCAATCACTTATTAAAGAAAAAGGTAAATACTATCAATTATATACTGGAGCTATTGAAATGGATTAATCCATCAATAGCTTTTTATATTTTTTGGACTATCCGTCCATTGAAAGAAGGAAAAGAGAAAGATAAAATGATCTGTCGACCTTGATAGGAAAGGTCGACAAGCAAACAGAGATCAAAAGATATCGGGATGTGATAAGAAAAGCAAGTATTCATGGAGATTATGTGATTATTGGAGTTGAACATCAAAGTACTTTTGATAAAAATATGATTTTTCGCATACTCAACTATGATGCGACGACTTATATCAATCAAGTTGAAAGTAAAAAAGAAGTCTATCCAGTAGGAAGCTTTGTGTTCTATACGGGAGATGAAGAATAGAAGTTGCTAGAAGCATTAAAAGAAACATTGAAAAGTACACCATCAGAGATGGAACCTTATATCAATGATTGGAAACTACCTGTTGTCGACCTTAAAACAATGGATGCAAGAAAGCTTATGAATCGAAGATTAAGAGATGTCGTAGAAATTGATCAAAGTATGTTTGCAGGAAGTTATGATGGATTAAGAGAAAATCGTAAAATTGAAACAGAAAGCTTCATGATGGCGGCAACATTTACGTGTACAAATATTAGAAGAGAAGACTTACCAGAAGGAGATGAAATCAATATGTGTAAGGCAATGGATCAATTATTTCAAAGAATGAGAGATGAAGGAAAACTCAATACTTAAAAAGAACTGCTTAAAGTAAAATTAGGAACTTTATCAAGACCTTTAGAAAAACAACTTACAAATACATCGTTAGAAAAATTAAATGTTCTTGCATTAAATATCTTTAACATCAATAGTGAAGAAGATGTTTTAAGAATTATTAACTAGAACTAAAAAAGATTTCAACTGTTATCAAATATAATAGTGAAACCTTTTTTATATAATTAATTATTTTAAAGGAACTAATAATTGAATTGATTTTTGTAAAGTATGTACGTCAATTGGAAGATGTGTGCCTTCTTCACCATCTATATCCATTGTAAGATCTTGATCACAAGTAATGTGAATATGTTGTCCTTGAACATAGTGAATAAAAGGACTTTTATCATGTTTACCAAAACGATAATCTTTAATCAAAGCAATTAAATCCGTAACAGAACATCTTTTTACAATAACAAGATCGAGTTTTCCATCATTAATATCTGCAAAAGGAATAATGCCATCGAAACCACCAACACGATTAGTGTTTGTAATTGCAAATATGTAAGCATCTTCTTCAAAACTTTCATCATCAACCGTTACATTAAGGTGTAGATTTGTAGATAACTGTTGAGGAAGTTGGGTCATGCCTTTAAAATAATAAGCTAATGGACCAAACTTTTTCTTTTCTTCTTTTGATACCACAAAAGAAATATCTGAAAACATTCCTGCAGCAGCAACATTAATGAAATATTGATTATTAATTTTTCCTACATCACTCGAAATAACATTAAAGTTTTTAATCATTTCTACAATACCATTTACTGAATTTGGAATATTTAAATAATTAGCAAAATCATTAACAGTTCCTGCCGCTAATATGCATAATGGTATTTTTTTATGACTATCTACCATTCCTGAAATAACCTCGTTTAAAGTACCATCACCACCAACAGACATGATAAAATCATATTGATTCTCATCACAATCTCTTGTTTTATAATAGGCATCATCTTTTTTTTCTGTATAAAATATTTCAAAATGTTCTACAATGTTTTGTAATGTTAATTGACCAATAATACGATCTAGTTTATTTTGAATAATATGTTTTCCAGATGATGGATTAATAATAATAAGACAACGTTTCATGTTACTACCTCACTTAAATATCCTATATACATTTTAAAACAATTAAAAAAGATATACAATCATTGTTTCAATGATTATAATAAAATAGAATAAGCAAAGGAGTTTATTATGGCAAAATTTTATGCAGTAAAAGAAGGAAAAAAACCAGGAATTTATCATACTTGGGATGAATGTAAAGAACAAGTTAATGGTTATTCAGGAGCAGTTTATAAATCTTTTACAAATGAAGAAGAGGCAAAAGCATTTATAAAAAAAGAAGAAAGAAAAGTGAGTGATGATTTAACTTTACTTGCTTATGTTGATGGTAGTTATAATATTAAAACAAAAGAATATGGCTATGGTTGTATTTTAATTGAAGGGCAACAAGTTATTCAACAATTATTAGGTAAAGGGAATATTCCTGAGTATTCTTCAATGCGTAATGTTTCAGGAGAAATTCTTGGGTGTATGAAAGCTATTGCTTATGCAATTGATCATCATTATGAGTCTATTTGCATTTATTATGATTACGAAGGTATTGAAAAATGGGCGACAGGTTTATGGAAAGCAAATAAGGAACAAACTCAAAATTATGTTAAAACAATCAATGATATGAAAAAGAAGATAGATATTTATTTTCAAAAGGTTTTAGCACACAGTGGGGATTATTATAACGAAGTTGCTGATGGGTTGGCTAAAAAAGCAGTGGGTATAAAAAAATAAAGCTTGAAAATTAAGCTTTATTTTTTTTAGCAATAATATTAATAATAATATAAACAACTAGAACAATAGCAAAAATCCATAAGAAATCGCTTTTGATATATTGAGCATCACCAGACCAACATCCAAACCATTCTCCACATTTTTTAACAAGAATAGCAAGTGCATAAGATAATGTACCACATCCAATAACACTTAATAAGACTTTCACAATTTTATTAAGAATCTCTTTAAATAAAATAATAGAGATAAAACATACAGCTGTAACAAATACATTAATAACAAAATGCATATAATTTCCTCCTTTAGATACCTTAATAAAATAGCATAAAATCAAGGTAAATGCAATAAAACGTGAACTAATAGATGAATTATGATAAAATATTTTTGGAGGATTAAATTATGAAATTATTAACAGTATGTATACCTTGTTATAACTCAATCATGGAAATGCATAAAGCCATTAATTCATGTCTTTTAATGAAAGATGAAGTAGAAGTATTAATTGTCGATCGTCATTCACATGACGAAACATTACAAGTAGCTAAAGAATATGAAGAAGCTTATCCTGAAACTGTAAAAGTTATTACAACAAGGGAAGATGTTCCTTTTTTAAAAATAGCTCTAGAACATAGTGAGGGCCTTTATTTCAAAATACTTCAATGCTTTGATTATTTAGATCAACCTTCACTCGTAAGTGTTATTGAAACGATTCGTGACTTTATTCGAATTCAAGCTAATTTAGATTTGCTTGTTACTGATTATAAATATGTTATTCCCCAAGAAAAAGAAAAACGTGTCTCTTATAAAAATGTTTTTCCAATGGAAACAATTTTTGAATGGCATAATATTAAAGCGTTTCATAAACATTTTCAAATTGATTTAGGTTCAGTCATTATTAAAACAAGTACTTTAAAAAAGATAAATACAGATGAAGAAAATATTTTTTATAATGAATTAACAGTTTATGGAACAATTCCTTATATTAAATCAATGTATTATTTAAATGTTCCTTTCCATTGTTATGGAACACGTCGAAAAATTCATATTTCTAAATCAAATAGTTATGTTGATTTAATGAAAAGCTTATGGGATTTATATGATGTTTATTCTTTAAAGAGCCGAAGACAAAGAAGTTATGTTATTGAATATTTATCTAAGGTATATGTTATTACTGTTTATTTGTTATTAAAATCAAATCAAAAGGAACAAATTGAACTTTTAAATGTACATTTAGGATTTAATGATCCTAAATTATATAAAGCACTCACAAAGCGTGTTTATGGTTTTTTAATTAGTAGTAGTAATGAAAAGCTTTATGGTATGCTTATTAAAGTCTTTGAAAAAGTTTATCAATTAGAAATAGAAGAATAAGATGAAAAAGAAATTTTTATTTATGATTCCTCTTTGTTTATTTATCATTGATTACTTTTTGATTAAATATCAAGTCATTCAATCAATAGATTGGTTCATTTATCATTTGGTTCAAAATTTAAAATGTGATTTTATGACATCCTTTTTTAAACTTTGTTCAACCCTTGGAAGTACTTGGTTTTATGTAATTCTTGTTTTAACTTTAGTGATTCTAAAAAATAAAAAAGATATTTGGGTAGGAATTCACTTGTTAATTATTCAAGGAATGAATCGTATAATTAAAGCTTTGGTTAAAAGACCAAGACCACCTCAAATATATCATTTAGTTAAAGAAACAAACTATAGTTTCCCAAGTGGTCATAGTATGTCAGCAATGATTGGTTATGGATTATTAGTTCTTGAAGTTCAAAAAAGCTCTCTAAAATATAAAAAAGTAATAGAAATATTTTTAATGATGATGATTTTTTTAATAGGATTAAGTCGTATCTATTTAGGTGTACATTATTTTTCTGATGTTATAGGTGGCTTTTTGTTGTCTTTAAGCTATTTATTATTTATTTATTATAATACCTCACTTTATACATAGAATGTGTAAAGGAGGTTTTTTATTGGATATTGATATCATTAGTGGTTTATATCATTATGGTTTGACCATTATAAAATATGAACAAGATTATTGTTTAGTAGATTTAAAGACTCAAGAAGTTTATGAAAAAATGAGTATTTATTATATAAGAAGATTATTAAGAAGTTGGAATAAGCATCGTAAAAATATAGAGAGTGTGATATAATGGAAAAAAGTTTGAGGTGGTTTAAAATGAGGACAGTAAAGAATTATGTAGGAATTATTTTGTGTGCGTGTGTTATTATTTTTATTTATAAAACATTTGATATTTCATTATTTTCCAATATTTTATCAGCTTTTATTCCTTTGATTGTAGGAGCAATACTTGCTTATTTTTTACAACCATTGGTTTATAAATTTGAAATGTTTTTAGACTCTTTTCAAAATAAAAAGCTTATTAAATATAGTCATACAATTTCTTCTATTTTTGTTTTTGTTGTCTTTGTTTTAATTATTGTTGTTTTAATGATTGCAATCATTCCAGCACTTGTCAATTATGTTATCAATATTGCGGATAATTTAACCTTGTATATTAAAAACTTTGAAAAAACATTGGAAACTTATTTAGGAAGCAATCTTGCAAGTGAAGTTATTATTAAAATAGATGAAATGGTTGTTAAATATGTTAATTCAATTGAAGCTATAGATCCTATTGCAACACTTGGAACAATCTTTAAAGCAGGTAGTACGATTATTACTGCTGTTTTAGGTTTAATATTTACACCTTATGTTTTAATTGAAGCAAAAAGGCTTGTAAGTATCTTTGATCGTTTATGTTCACTTTTTATGTCAAAAGAAAAAATAGAACTTATTCATGATTATGCAGTTAGATCACATCAAATCTTTGGACAATTTATTTATGGTAAATTCTTAGATTCGTTAATTATAGGAATTATCGCATTTATTGGACTCGCTATTTTAAAAGTAAAATTCTTCCCAATTCTTGCTGTCTTTATTTTGATTACGAATATGATTCCTTATTTTGGACCATTTATCGGTGGGTTTCCTGCTGTTCTTGTAGCCTTGATGACAGGAGATTTATTCCATGCTTTAGCGGTCTTAGTTTTTGTCTTTGCTTTACAACAATTTGATGGTTTATTCTTAGGGCCAAAGATTCTAGGAGATGTTGTTGGTATTTCACCATTTTGGGTTTTACTTTCTATTACCGTCTTTGGACATTTCTTTGGCTTTATTGGAATGTTCCTAGGAGTACCAATGATTTGTGTCATTCGTATGCTTTTTAATGATATCATTGACTTTCGTAATAAAATGAAAGAATTAGATACATAGATTGTATTTTAAATAAATATTTGTTAGGATAATAGAGGTTTTGTCCTCGTAGCATAGCTGGATAATGCAATCGCCTCCTAAGCGATAGATCGGGTGTTCGAATCACCTCGAGGACGCCAATATGATTAAAAAAGTCTTGATTTTCAAGGCTTTTTTATTAATTGAAATTTGGTAATAGAAGTGAAAATAATAAATAAAAGTTGATAGAAAGAAATGTGTAATGTAGATGATTGTTTAAATAGTTCAATTAATTACAATAGATGAGGTTGAATATGATAATAGGTTTTTTATTTACTATAAAGGGTGTATTTAATATATTGAAGGGGTTAAACTATTTTATTTTCAAAGATAATTTTAAAATGATTCCTATGGAATTAACATCTGTATATAAATCACCTGTTAGTGTTCATGAAATTACGTATATATATATTGTTATCAATCTATTCATCAAGGAACGAATGTAAAATATAAAACCAAAGGACATGATTATAAAAAAGAAGTAGGAGATATTGACTTCTTTTATTATGATGAAAGATTGCATATTGTTTATGAAGATGAAGAATATGTTACTTCTTATATGATTTTAGGAATATTTTTATTTTTATTTGGATTAAGAATAATTTTTTTGTACATATAAAAGAGGATATGATATTCATTAAGATTTGATGCAAAAAAAGATTGTAGGACAGTATCTACAATTTTTTTGTTCTAGTACTAGAACAAAACTCCTAATATTTATGTTTGTGTTCTGATATCAGAACACAAGATGCTGTTTGATGTTTTTTGTTCTATAATAAGAACATGAAATAATATGATATTTGTTAATTCTATTTATACACAAATATGATAAGATAAAGTCACAAGGGGGATTTGTATGGAAAAAGAATTGAACTGGGCAGTCATAGGAACAGGTGTGATTGCTAATGAAATGGCACAAGCTTTACAAAAGACGGATAAAACACTTTATGGAGTTGCCAATAGAACACAAACAAAGGCTATTGATTTTGCAAAGAAGTATGGTGTTAAAAAAGTCTATGATGAAATTGATGAAGTGTTTGATGATGAAAATGTTGATATTATTTATTTGGCAACATCACATAATACGCATTATCAATTTATGAAAAAGGCGTTAGAACATGGAAAGCATTTATTCGTAGAAAAATCAATTACGTTAAATAGTCGTGAATTAGATGAAATGATGGCACTTGCTAAAGAGAAAAATTTAATTCTTGCAGAAGCCATGACCATTTGGCATATGCCAATCTATAAAGAATTATGGAAAATCGTGCAAAGCGGTGAACTTGGTAAAATGCAAATCATGACAGTAAACTTTGGAAGTTTTAAAGAATATGATATGAATAATCGTTTCTTTAATATGAATCTTGCTGGTGGAGCTTTATTAGATATTGGGGTTTATGCTCTTTCTGCAGTACGTAGCTTTATGTCTAAACAGCCAAATGAAATAGTAAGTCAAGTGAGGTTTGCACCTACAGGATCTGATGAACAAGCAACGATTTTACTTAAAAATGAAGATCAACAAATGGCAACGATTGCTTTATCAATGCATTCAAAACAACCTAAAAGAATTATGATTTCATTAGAAAAAGGGTATATTGAAGTTTATGAATTTCCTCGTGGACAAAAAGCAACGATTGTGGATGCTGTAACAGGAAAACAAACAGTTATTGAAAAAGGAAATACTGAAAATGCACTTTATTATGAAATGTGTGATATGGAAGAAGCTGTTAGAAATCAAGATGCTTCACATTTAAATTTAGAGTATACAAAGGATGTCATGGATATTATGAGTCAACTTCGTAAAGAATGGAAAATGCAATATCCAGGAGAAAAATGGTAAGGACAAATTTTTTGTCCTTTTCTTTATGCAGTGATAAAATAAAGTAAATAAAGGAGGATCATTATGGATAAAGTATTAAAATTTTTAAAAGATGTAGAAACTTATTATTTAGCAACAGTAGAAGGTGATCAACCAAGAGTAAGACCCTTTGGAACAGCACATGTTTTTGAAGGAAAACTTTATATTCAAACTGGAAAAGTCAAAGATGTTTCGAAACAACTTCATCAAAATCCTAAAGCAGAAATTTGTGCTTTTAAAAATGGAGAATGGTTACGAGTAAGTGGAAAATTAATCGAAGATGATCGTAATGAAGCAAGACAATCTATGTTAGATGCTTATCCAAGTTTACAAAAGATGTATAAAGCAGATGATGGAAATACGGAAGTTTTCTATTTTGAAAATGCTACAGCTATTTTTTCATCATTTACTCACGAACCACAAATTATTAAATTTTAATCATAAGTTACCTATTAAAGAAGCTTTTAATAGGTGTTTTTTATATAAATAGACAAATAAGATAAATTGTCAATATGTGGATAGATAAAGAGGATTATGCATTGTTGTTAATATTTCATTTAATATAATAAAATTAGATAAAAGAAAGGATGAAGTATCGATGTTAAAGAATGAAAAAGGACAAGCAGTTGCACCAAAAACAGTCACAATGACAAAAAAAGATTTTGAAGATCAAGGAAACACCCGTGTTTATTGGTTAGGTGGCGGAGGAGCCATGATCAATGATCATGGAACAGTGATTATGATTGATCCTCTTTTAGAAGGCTTTGATATGCCCTTATTGATTGATATGCCAATTGATGTAAAAGATGTACCTCATGTGGATGCTATTTTAGTATCTCATGTAGATAATGATCATTATTCAAGACCAACGTGTAGAGATTTAAAAGATGTTTGTAAAGAATATCATACTTCTTATTATGTTGCTTCTTTAATGAAAGAAGAATGTGGTTTGGATGGAATTGGACATGATATTGGCGATCATATTCAAATTAATGATATTGATGTTGAACTTACACCTGCTGATCATGCTTGGCAAAAGCAAGTTGCTAAATATAATTATCGTATATGGGAAGATCGTGAATATTGTGGTTTCTATGTAAAAACACCAACAAAAAAGATTTGGTATGTAGGAGATTCTAAATTGCTGAATTGTCAATTACATATGGACCCACCAGATGTAATGTTCTTTGACTTTGCGGATAATCCTGTGCACATTGGTTTAGAAAATGCTTATAAACTGGCAAATACTTATCCAAATACAAAACTTGTTTTAATTCATTGGGGAAGTGTTGATGCACCTGAAGCAAGTGCTTTTAATGGAAATCCACAAGATATTTTAGACAATGTCGTTAATCCTGAGAGAGTTGTTATTTTAGCACCTGGTGAAGAATATGTTGTTGATTAAGAAGTAGAAATCATGAGATACAGTGAAGTTAAAGATTTTAATTATGATGATTGTTTTAAAGCTTGATGTTTAATTGCGAAAAACATGATAAACATAAAGAACCTTTTGCGATTAGAATTTATATAGATGATTTTGTTATCTTTCAATATATCATGCAAAAATGCAAAAAATGTTTCTCGTGGTAGAACCCCTCTTTGTACAAAGTAAAGTGAGTGTTGTTTTAGGCATCAAGATAAGTTATGGTTATAAAGATTTATGTTTTAGCTTTAAAATCATCACTTCATTAACAAATGCCACTTGCTTGGAAAAAGGAACAATTCTTTTTACCAGCAACAACTGTTTTTATCAAATGTGCAAGAGAATACTTTAAGAGATGATAGAAATATATCTATTTTAATACCTAAAAGGTATCGTTATTAATAAATTATAAGTATTAGATATTTAAAATAAAGTGAATTATAATGAAGTTGTAAAGAAAGAATAATACTTATGACAATTGAAGAAGCAAGTAAAAAATATAATATTCCAATTCATATCCTTAAATAATATGAAATTTGGGGATTGTGTCAAGAAGTTAAAAAAGTAATGGGATCTTGGCAATATGATGAAACAGACTTTGAAAGATTAAGCTTGATTATGATGTTACATGATTTAGATTTTACAGTTGAAGAAATAAAAAAATATATGAAACTTTCTTTGGAAAAAAATGAAAGAGAATGTTTAAAGCTTTTAAATAAAAAAGAAAAGGAATCTTAGATGAAGTTTATCTAAAAGAAAAACAATTATCAAGAATTGATTATTTAAGATATGAGATGGATTGGGAAAATAAGGGATGAAAAAGATTTGTACATTGATGTAATCTTTAATTTTAGTTTTTACCTGTAGTGCTTGTAGTAGTAAAAAAGCAACTGCTAAAAAGAAAACAAAACACAAACAGATTTAAAAGAAGTTAATTCAAAATCATTAGTTATTTATTTCTCTTGGTTTGGAAGTACCCAAAATATTGCCAAGGAAATACAAAAACAAACCAATTCAGACATCTTTGAGATTGTTCCTGAAGTTGCTTATAGTGATGATTATGATACGGTTGTTGATGATGTGAAAAAGGAACAACAAGAAAAAGCAAGACCAAAGATTAAAAATAAAATTGAAAATATTGATGAATACGAAACCATTTACGTAGGATATCCAAACTGGTGGGGAGAGATGCCTATGATTCTTTATACATTCTTTGAAGATTATGATTTATCTAACAAAACAATTACACTATTTTGTACAAGTGGTGAAAGTGGATTGTCAGATACTGAAAAAACAATTCAAGCACTTGAACCAAGTGCTCCAATGGTAAAAGGATTGTATGTTTCAAAGTCAGCATCAAAAGGCTACAAGTGATGTAAAAGAATGGGTAAATGAAATTAAATAAAAGGAGAGAAGAAAGATGAATTTATATGCAACAGATAAAGAATACAAAGAAAGATTTGATTATTTTTTAGAAGAAGTTAAAAATGATGAAGGAAATAAATTAGATGAACCAACGCGTTATTTAGCTGTTTTATCCGTTTTAATGGGAAATCAAGGAATTTGTGCTTATGAAGAAGTTCTTGAAAAAGCTTTAGATGTTTTGTCGCCTGTGCAAGTAAAAGAAATGGTTTATCAAGCAACTGACTATTTAGGATATGGAAGAATGCTAGAATTCTTAAAAGTTACAAATGAAGTATTTAATAAAAAAGGAATCGAACTTCCATTAGAATCACAAACAACAACGACAATTGAAAATAGATTAGAAAAAGGAATCCAAGCACAAGTAGATATTTTTGGTGAACATATGAATGAAGCTTGGAAAAAAGCAACAGTCAATAAATGGTTAGCTTCTAACTGTTTTGGTGATTACTATACAAGAACAGGTCTAGATTTAAAACAAAGAGAAATGATTACTTTTTGTTTCTTATATGGTCAAGGTGGATGTGAACCACAAGTTATGGCCCATATTCAAGGAAACTTAAATTTAGGAAATGATAAAGCTTTCCTTACAAATGTTGTTTTACAATGTGTTCCATATATGGGATATCCTCGTAGCTTAAATGCACTTGCTTGTATTAATAAAGTAGAAGACTAAAAAATAAAAATCAAATAGTTGTGGTATTGCTTTGCAATACCACCTTTCATATGAAAGGTGGAAGGACAATGAAAATTGTTGTATTACAAGGAAGTCCAAATAGTAAAGGATCAACGAATATTCTTGTGGAAAATTTTATTAAAGGGTCTCGTGGAAAAGGACATGTAGTAACACGTTTCGATGTTTAAAAAATGAATATAAAACCTTGTCTTGGTTGTGTTACCTGTGGTTATGAAGAACCCTGTGTACAAAAAGACGATAATGAAGTCATCAAAAAAGCACTCCTTTCATCAGATATGCTTGTTCTAGCAACACCCCTTTATTATTATGGAATGTCTACTCAATTAAAGACTGTCATTGATCGTTTTTGTTCATATAACTATTCACTTACAGGAAAACATTTAAAATCAGTTTTATTAACCGTTGCTTGGAATCAAGATGATTGGACTTTTGAAGCCTTAGTGAGTCATTATAAAACATTAGTAAGATATTTAGAATTAGAAGATCAAGGTGGGGTTTTAGGTTATGGTTGTGGAAACGTTTCTATGACAAAACATAGTAAATATCCTCAAGAGGCTTATCAATTAGGATATTCGTTATAGGTGAAAGAGATGACAAATAAACCAAAAATAAAAATAGCTGTTGATTTAGTTATGACGATTACCTTGTTACTATTGATGCTCTTTCAAATCACAGGTCAACAAGTTCATGAATATTTAGGAATAATGATGCTCTGTTTATTTTTAGAACATAATTTTTTAAATAGAAAATGGTATCGTCATTTATTTAAAGGAAAGTATAAGTTTTATCGTCTTGTTCAAACAATTTTAAATATATGTATTTTAATAACGATGCTAGGTCTTGGTTATAGTGGGATGGTTATGGCTCAATATGTTCCTTTTTCCATAAGTGGATTAATATCTCTTGCAAGAAGACTTCATCTAGCCTGTTCTTATTGAGGCTTTGTTTTAATGAGTGTGCATCTTGGAATGCACCTAAGACAAATGATGAATATGTTTAAAAAATATATTCATTTAAAAACGAATGTTTTAAAAATCATAAAATTAATGATTGTTATTATTTGTCTTTATGGAATCTATTGTTTTATTCAAAATAATATGATGTCCTATATGTTTTTAATCAATGAATTTGTCTTTTTTGATTTTGAAAAGAATACATTTATTGTTTTATTAGTGTATTTATCAATGATGGAACTATGGGTAAATATAGGTTATTTTATAATACGAATGATTTTAAAAGTGAGGGATTAGCGTGTACTTATTTCAACGAATAGAAGAAATGACAATTGAATATCAAGATGCAAGAAGTGTTATTGCAGAGTTTCTACTTAATGAAAAAGCTCATTTATATCAATATACGATGGATGAAGTTGCTCATTTAACGTATACTTCTAAACCAACTTTAGTAAGATTTGCGAAGGGATTAGGTTTTCATGGCTGGAAAGATTTTATGCGATCTTTAATTGAAGAAGTTAAATATTTAGAAAGTCATGAAACAACGATTGATGTGAATTTTCCTTTCCATGAAAATAATAGCTATAAAGAAATTATTGATCATGTTTCTCGTTTACAAATAGAGAGTATTATGGATACAACTCATTTGATAAAAGAAGAAATGTTGGAGTTAGCGGTTATGCGTTTAGAAAAAGCTAAGAATATCGTGATTTTTGGAATGAAGCCTAATTCTTATTTTGCAGAAGGATTGCGTTGGAAGTTTTTAAGTATTGGTGTATCTATGCAAATTGCCCCTTATGGAGAATTTGGAATGATTGCTAGAACGCTTACTAAAAATGATTGTGCTATCCTAATTTCTTATTCAGGAAATAATAAAGATAAAGATCCAATGGCTCAAATAGAAATGTTGAAAAGACAAGAAGTGCCTGTGATTGCAATGACAAGTGAAGGAAAAAATTATATTCAAGAAAATATCGATTGTATTTTTGCGATTTCATCTAATGAACGTTTATATAGTAAGATTTCTTCTTTTGCGACAGAGCAATCTTTATTGTTTATTTTTAATGTGATTTTTTCATGTTATTTTAAAAAGAATTATCATGAAAATTTAGTTTATAAAATAGAAAATTCTAAAATTTTAGAAAGCCAAAGAACTGCTAATAGTAAAAAAATAGAGGAAATATGATATTTTATTTCATGAAAAATGAACAAAAATAATTAAAAAGATGAAACAAAATTTTGAGTTATAAAATCGTTTGTATTTGCATTGTTTTATAAAGTATTGTTTGTTAAAGTGACATTGTGAACAAAGAATGTTCAAAAATGTACATTTAATTAAGGCCTTATAAAAATAAGTAAGGAGAGAAAACAATGAGTCAAAAGTATAATGATTTAGCTCAAAAAATTGTAAGTCTTGTAGGTGGTAAAGAAAATATAAATACTGTTTATCATTGTCAAACAAGATTACGTTTTAAATTAAAGGATGAAAGCAAAGCCAACCAAGATGCATTAAATAATATGGATAGTGTTGCGAAATGTTTAATTAGTGGTGGCGTGTTTCAAGTAGTTATTGGAACACACGTAAAAGATGTTTTTGAAGAAGTTGAAAAAATTGTTGGTCCTTTAGAAAATAAAGAACAAGATCAAAGTGAAAAGAAAGGAATCTTATCAGTTATTATTGATTTTATTTCCGGAACTTTCCAACCAATTATTCCTGCTTTATCAGGAGCAGGGATGGTTAAAGCAGTACTAGCAATCTTAATTACATTTAAAATTATTTCTACAGAATCTCAAACATATTATATTTTAAATTTCTTTGCGGATGCTGTTTTCTATTTTTTACCAATGATGTTAGCTTATAGTGAAGCTCAAAAATTAAGATGTAATCCAATTTTAGCAGCATCTGTTGCAGGAATTATGATGCATCCTAATTGGAATGCACTTGTAAGTGCAGGAAAAGCTGTTAAACTTTTTGAAGTGATTCCTTTTACACTTACAACTTATACATCAACAGTTATTCCTGTTATTTTAGTTGTTTTAGTACAATCTTATATTGAAAAATATTTAGAAAAATGGATTCCTCAAGCAGTTAAACTTGTTTTTGTTCCAATGCTTACATTCTTGATTATGGGACCATTAGCACTTGCTGTTTTAGGACCAATTGGAAGTGTTTTAGGTGGTTATCTTGCTACTTTCTTTAAATTCTTAAGTACAACAGCGGCTTGGGCACCTGCTGTTTTAATTGGTGGTTTCTTACCAATTATGGTTATGTTTGGTTTACATAATGGTGTTGCCCCACTTGGCGTTATGCAAATGGGTGAACTTGGATATGATAGTATTTTTGGACCTGGTTGTGTTTGTTCCAATATTGCTCAAGCAACAGCTTCATCCGTTGTCGCATTACGTACGAAAGATAAAAAAATGAAACAACTTGCTACATCGGGATCAATTACAGCTTATATGGGAATTACTGAACCAACGCTTTATGGTGTCAATTTACCAAAGAAATATCCATTAATTGCTTCAATGATTGGTGGGGCTGCTGGTGGTCTTTATGCAGGACTTACTCATACACATCGTTTTGCTACTGGATCATCTGGTTTACCTGCAGTATTCCTTTATATTGGAAATGATACAATGACTTATTTCTATAATATTTTAATTGCTTTAGTTATTAGTTTTGTTGTTACAGCTATTGTTACTTATGTTTTAAGTTTAAAATTTGAAAATCAAGAGGTACAAACTATTGAAAAAGTTCATGTGAATAAAGGAGAAATTCTTTCTCCAATTCAAGGAAAACTTTATCCTTTATCAGATGCTAAAGATGAAGCATTTGCTTCAGAAACTTTAGGGAAAGGTGCTTTAATTCAACCGAGTAATGGAAAAGTCTATGCCCCTTTTGATGGAACAATTGTGACTTTATTTCCTACAAAACATGCTATAGGAATTGTTTCAGATGATGGCATTGAAATGTTAATTCATTTTGGTATTGATACAGTTAATCTAAATGGTCAACATTTTACAGCTTTTATTGAACAAGGAATGAAAGTTAAACAAGGTGATTTATTATTAGAAGCTGATATTGAAAAAATCAAAGCTGCTGGTTATGAAACTCAAGTACCTGTTATTATTACAAATTCATTTAATTATCAAAATATCGAATTATCTTCAAAAGAAGATGTTTCATATCAAGATGTTATCTTAAAGGTAAAAGGAGAAAAATAAAATGTTTTATAAACAATTAAAAGAATTTCCTCAAGATTTCTTATGGAGTGCAAGTACTTCTGCTTATCAAGTAGAAGGTGCTTACAATGAAGATGGAAAGGGATTATCAATTCAAGATTTACATCATCCAACGAATGGCATTACTGATTTTAAAGTAGCAAGTGATCATTATCATCGCTTTAAAGAAGATGTTGCTTTAATGGCTAAGCTTGGTTTAAAAGCGTATCGTTTTTCTATTTCTTGGTCACGTGTTTTACCTGAAGGAAAAGGTGAAATTAATGAAAAGGGAATTGAATTTTATGATCAATTAATCAATGAACTTATTAAGTGTCATATTGAACCTATTGTGACTATTTATCATTTTGATTTACCTTTAGCTTTATATAACCAAGGTGGATGGAATAATCGTGAAACAATTGATGCCTTTGTAGAATATTCAAAAATATTATTTGAACGTTTTGGTGATCGTGTAAAATATTGGCTTACAATTAATGAACAAAACGTCATGATCAATCATCCAAATGCGATGAATCCAGGAAAAGTACCAACTAAAAAAGAACTTTATCAACAATGTCATAATATGTTTGTAGCTTCAGCTAAAGCAACCATTCTTTGTCATGAAATTGTTGAAAATGGAAAAATTGGACCAGCTCCAAATATTACTGCAATTTATCCAGAAAAATGTAATCCATCAGATGTTATTGCTTCAGATAACTGGGAAAGTATTCGTTGCTGGCTTTATTTAGATATTGCCGTTTATGGACGTTATAATAGTTTGGTATGGGCTTACTTAGAAGAAAAAGGATGGACACCAACTATCGAAGAAGGGGATATGGAAGTCATTGAAAAAGCAAAACCTGATTATTTAGGTGTCAACTACTATGCTACAGCAACAGTAGCAGCAGCTAAAAATGATGGAACAGATTGTCAGCCAAGAAATGGTGATCAACAAATCATGCTCGGTGAAGAAGGTGTTTATCGTGCTGCACAAAATAATTATCTTGAACAAACTGAATTTGGTTGGATGGTCGATTCTATTGGCATGAGAGTTACTTTAAGAAGAATTTATGATCGTTATCATTTACCAATTTTAATTACTGAAAATGGTTTAGGTGCTAAAGATGTTTTAACGGAAGATGGACAAATTCATGATGATTATCGTATTGATTATTTAAAAAGACATTTTCATCAAGCAAGACTTGCTTTAACAGATGGTGTTGACCTTATTGGTTATTGTCCATGGTCATTTATTGATTTAGTAAGTACGCATCAAGGATATCAAAAACGTTATGGTTTTGTTTATGTTGATCGTGAAGAAAATGATTTAAAAGAAATGAAACGTTATGAAAAAGATTCTTTTAAATGGTATCAAGAAGTCATTAAAGAAAACGGAAAAAATTTATAATATAAAGGGTTCCAGCAGGAACCCTTATTTAATTTCTATCCAATATCTTTGAACTGTTTTTCCGTCTTTAACAATTTCATTTTCTAAAATAGCACCATTGTTTTTAATTGATTTTGCAGAACCAATATTGTCCTTATCACAAACAAGAAGTACTTTATCAATATTTAAATTTTGACATTCTTTTAAAGCTAAACCGATGATTTTAGTTGCATAACCTTTTTTTCTTTCACTTGGTCTTACTCCATCACCAATATGGCCACCGTAATTTAATAAATAATCATTAAGTTTATGACGAATATTGATGGCTCCAACCATTTTATTTCTTTCTACATCTAAGGCGAAAAATGTAGAATCTTCTACCAAACCAGGTTTTGGATTTTTTAAATCAAGATTATTAATATAATAATCAAAATTATGATAATCATTTTTAAAAATAGAAGCTGGAGAAGTATTAGCTTCAGGATGATTATTATTATAATCAATCCACTCCTTCAACATATCAACAATTAAATCTTGATATTCATATGACGCTTTAATTAATTTAATTGACATAATATAATCTCCTTTTATTAAAATATTTCTATTATTATAACATGTTATAGAACATAGTAAAACCCTTTATTAAGTTGTACTTTATAGAGGGAAAGTGCATATTATCTATTTTATCAAATATTTTAATAAATCTTTAATAGTGACAATACCATAAAAACATTGGTTCTTTAAAACAATAATATCTTCATAAAAATGTGAACTTTCATTTTCAAGATAAAGTTGACAAACATTTTTAATAGGTAAATGGGAAGGAACAATTAGAGAGTCTTTAAAAAGATTTGATTCAGCTGCATCTAAATTACAAAGCATATTTTCTCTTTTTAAATAACCTAAATAATGTCCTTCATCATTAATAACATAAATTCTTTGAGTGGTATTATTTTCTTCAAAAATTTGATAAGCATTATTTATATTTTGATAAGTTTTTAATGTACAAGGGAAATGACAAAGAGAATCTATTGTAGGAATATCTAATGTTTTCTTATATTTGTTGTATAATTTTTTGATAGTTTCTTTGATATCAGGTAAAAGATCATCAAAATTATCAACAGGTTTCTTTAAATAATAACCTTGACCATATTCAACACCTAATTGAATTAAACATTCAAGTTCTTCCTTTGTTTCAATACCTTCAACAATTAATTTATAATGCGTAGCTTTACAATAGTTGACCATGACTTCTACCATCGTACGCTTATCTCTATTTAAATGAATATCTCGAATAAGTTCTTTATCTAGTTTGATATATTCAGGTTGTGTATGATTGATTCTATTTAAATTAGAATAACCTGAACCAACATCATCAATAGCAATTTCAAAACCTTGACTACGATAATGTCTAACGGCTTGTTTAAATAAGTGTTTATCTTCAATAGATGTTGTTTCCGATAATTCAAAGACAATATTATTAGAATCTAAATGATATTTTTTTAAATATTCTTTTGTAAACCCCTGAACAAAATCTGAATCTAATAAAATATTAGCATCTACATTAATAAATAACTTTTTCCCTAAAGGCATTTGTTGACTTGCCTTAATAGCACATTTACGACAAAGTTGATCTAACTTCCATGATTGTTCAATTGTATTAGCTATCTTAAATAATTCTTCAATATTAAGAGTACATGATTTTAAAGTAATACGGCTTAAGGCTTCAAAAGATACTATCTCTCCTGTTTTTAAGGAAATAATAGGTTGAAAAACACTTTTTATTTTCTTTTTATTAATTATTTTAAAAAAATCATTGATTTTCTTTTCGTTTAATTTCATTTATCTATCCTCTATTCTTTTTAAAATATATAGAAAGAAGAATGATATTTCTATCAATAAAAACTAAGGAAATTGTTAAAAATAGGTAAAAGATTTTGTTATAATAAAACAAAGGAAAAAGCATATGAAAGAAATAGAATATAAATTACTAGGTGTAGATGATTTAGAATTATTAGTAATGAAAATTCCAAAGGAAAAGTTGGACAAATAACGAATGTTTGGGTAGATGAAAATTATCGACATTTAGGGATTGGTAGATATATGGTAGAATATCTTGTTGAAAATTATCAAAAAGATGTTGGAATGATTTGTTTGAATAGTTCAAAAGAGGGAATAAACATGTATTTACATCTTGGATTTAAAAAGAAAGATAATTATTTGATTTATAGGAATAAATTATAATTAATATTTTGGTTTTATAATGTATTTTTTTGTGAAAAAAGAATAAAATAATATAGAAAGTCGTGTTGACTTTCTTACTTTTGCTTGATAGAATTCAAGTGTAAAGAAAGTATACCGCTGACCAATATGCGGAATAAAAATGGTTGGGTTGTAAGTATACCGCTGACCAATATGCGGAATAAAAATGGTTGGGTTGTAAGTAGTAGTCCTTCACTATTAAGTGAGGGGCTTTTTCCGTATTTAAGAGGGGGATAGTTATGAAGAAAGCAGGTTTTTATATGATAAAAGATAGTTTTTTTGAAGTAATGTCAGATCCTTTCCTTAAAGGAAATAAACAAGGGAATAGACCACATTATTATTGCTTTGAAGATGATGAATCAGGAATTTATTGGATAATTCCTTTATCTAGTAGAGTATCTAAATACAAAAAGATTATAGAGAAAAAAGAAAAGACAGGGAAAAAATGTGATATTCTTCATATTGCTAAATTAGATAATGATAAAGAAAGTGTATTTTTAATACAAGATATGTTTCCTATTACTGAAGATTACATAGAACGAGAATATACAATATCTGGTAATCATATGGTTTTATCAAGTGAACATACTATAAATGACATCAACAAAAAAGCTAAAAAAATAAAAGCAATGATAAAAAGAGGAGTAAAGTTTTTACCAACTCAAGTTGATGCCCTTAAAATTTATAATAAATTAAAGGAACAAAATTAATGTTCCTTTAAGCTTTCTTTATAGCTTCTCCCAATAGGAAGATGTGTTTGTTCTTTTAAAATAACTTCTTGATTTTTTATTTCTTGAATAAATCTTTTGTTAATAATGTATGATTTATGAATTTGAATAAAATCAAGAGATTGTATTTCTTTAATAAATTGACTTAATGTTTTTCTTTCAATCATTTCTCCATTAATAGAATGAATAATAATTTGATGTCTAAGTGATTCGATATAATAGATTTGTGATAATCTTATTTTTGAAGTAATTCCATTTCTTTGATAAAGATAATATTGAAAGTTTTTTTGAATTTGTTTTTGAATAAACTCATGATAATGAATAAATTGTTTTTCTAACTCATTATTAATGAAATAAAGATGTGTTTGCATTTGTAAACAAATACTTACAAGATCAAAATCTTTAGGTCCAATAATATAGATCAGAGTACTATTTAATTTTTTAAGATGATTTAAAATATTTAAATCATTCTTTTTTTCTATTTCTACAAAATAAATATCTTGAACTGTTTGATGTGTATAATTTGTAAGTTTGTATTCTATTTGCAAATCATCAAAGAATTGTTGAATAAGTGGTTCTATTTGTTGGTAATGCTTTGAAATAAGAGAAATTCTAATCATGTTTTTTCTCCTTTTCAATAGCTACAATATATTGATCAAGATTTTTATTTGAACGTATGATATCCAATAAATGATAAGAATCAACAAAACGTACACCATTTTTTTTCATGAGTTCAATGCCTTTACTAAAAGTTTCTTTATCAGAACTTACTAAATTTTCAATAATATATTGAGAACCATCCAACATATTAAATTTAAACACAATTTTATTTCCAGAACCATTTACTAAATATTTTGATGGATAAAAAGAATAACGATAATAAGAGATTTGTACAAAATCAATTTGTGAAAGTTTTAAATTGATTTGGTATCTAGGATATTTATTTTTAAAAAGAAAAGAATAAAGATACCTTGCTTTATCTAAATTTTTATCAAAATAAATGTATCTTAAATATTTTTGATCGACTTCCCACATGGTATTAGCGAAAACCATTCCTGGTAGTACGAAACTATAAATCAATAATAATATAATAATAAGAACACCAAAAAACATTATTCTTTCATAAAAATGTTTATACATGATAAAGAAAACACCTAACCACCAAACAACAAAAAGTAAAATAACAAAGTTTAATAAGATGATTTTTCTTTTCTTTATTTTTCCAACAGTAATTTTCATAACTTCCTCCTGTACGTGTATTATAACATAGTTTTTTTATTTGGATTTTGTTGTTGGGGACAGGTTGATGGTTGTTGGTGCCTCTTTGCTATTTATTTAAAAGAATAGGATTAAAGTATAGATAAGGAGGAAAAGAAGATGAAGAAAAAGGTAATAATGATTGGTGTTGTTTTAATTGTGTGTCTAGGAACTGTTTTTTATAATATGCAAAAAAGAAATCCTTATAAAAGTTATAATCATTTAAAAACAAGTGAAGTTTTAAAAGTAAAGGAATTTAATCAATATTGGGTTTATTTTTATTCAATGGATGATCAAGAAAGCATGGATTCTAAAAATGGGATAGCTCGTCTTAATAAGGCAGTAAGTAATGTTTATTTTGTGAAAATAAAGGATAAAGAAGTAGTTATTGAAAATCAAAAAGTTAAATCAGCTACATTACTTTATATAAAGGATCATCAAATAACAAAAGAATACAAAGGATTAAAACAATTAAAAGATCATAGTGATGAAATATTACAAATGAGTTGGTAGAAAAAAGTTTAAAGCTTTTTTCTCCTTTTTTAGTATAATGATAAAAAAGAGGAAAAAGATGATGAAAGAAATAAAATTAACGGATATTAAAGGTGTAAAAGTAGGACAATATGAAAATCAAGAAGCAGCTACAGGATGTAGTGTTGTTATTGTAGAAAATGGAGCGACAGCCGGTGTAGATGTTCGTGGTGGAGGTCCTGCTACAAGAGAAACAGATTTATTAAATCCTATTAATATGGTTCAACAAATTCATGCTGTTATGTTAAGTGGTGGGAGTGCTTTTGGTTTAGACGCAGCTAGTGGTGCCATGCAATATCTTGAAGAACATGGTGTTGGTTTTGATATGTCTGTAGCAAGAGTACCAATTGTATGTGGTGCTTCATTATTTGATTTATCGGTGGGAAATCCTCATATAAGGCCAGATAAAGAAATGGGGTATAAGGCTTGTCAAGATAGTGAAAATGATTTGATTAAAGAAGGAAACTATGGCGCTGGTTGTGGTGCTAGTGTTGGTAAACTTTTAGGATTTGAACACGCCATGAAAGGTGGCATTGGAACATATGGTGTACAAGTTGGAAATGTTCAAGTAGCAGGGATCGTTGCTGTCAATGCCTGTGGAAATGTCATTGATTATCAAACGCAAGAAATATTGGCAGGTGTTAATATTGATAAAAAATGTGTTTCGGCTAGTCAAATTATTTTAGATCAAATGGATCAACTTAGAAAATTACCGGATGGTAATACAACCATTGGATGTATTGTAACGAATGTCAAACTGACGAAAGCACAATGTACAAAGATTGCTGGAATTAGTCATAATGGCTACGCTAAAAGTATTGATCCAGTTCATACAATGAGCGATGGTGATACAATTTTTGTATTAAGTACAAATGAAGTTGATGGAATGGTTGATGCTGTTGGTATTTTAGCTGTTGAAGTCATTTCTAAATGTATTCAAAGAGCAATTAAAAAAGCTAAGAGTGGATATGGTTTATTAGCTTATCAAGATTTGAAAAAATAATCGAAAAAGCATATAATTTTCTCGTTCGTATATTTTGATATTAAAAGAGATCTATAAGACTCTTATTAAGACATTTGAAATAGCGAATACCATAAAAACGTTGCATCTTTTATGAGCGACAGTAGGAGGATTATATGAAGTCGAAAAAGACACAGTACATGACTTCAATGGCTTTATTTTTAGCAATTGAAATCATTCTTGTTGTGACACCCCTTGGATATATTCCAATTGGACCATTAAATGCCACAACAATGCACATTCCTGTCATTATTGCAGGAATCGTATTAGGAAAAAAAGCAGGAGCTGAGTTGGGCTTTGTTTTTGGATTAACAAGTTTAATCAAAGCAACGATTCAACCAGGCATTACATCTTTTTGTTTTTCCCCATTTGTGACAATAGGCACAATGTCAGGAAATTACAAAAGTCTTTTGATTGCTTTTGTTCCTAGAATTTTACTTGGCTATTTAGCTGGATTCGTTTTTGAAATCATGAAAAAGAATAATCGTGAAAACTTAGGTGTTGTTGTAGGTGCTTTAACAGGAGCTATTACAAACACAGTGCTTGTTTTATCAGGAATATACATATTCTTTGGTGAAGCATATGCGAGTGCGGTAGGAGTGCAATACTCTACTTTAGTAACGGTATTATTAGGAGTTGTTTCTACAAATGGTATTTTAGAAGCTATTCTAGGGGCAATTGTTTCACTAGCTATCTACAAAGCATTAAAACCAATCTTAAAATCATAGCAGGTCGATTGACCTGCTTTTTAAAGGAGATATTTATGAAATACATATTTGTTAGACATGGAAAGACACATTTTAATGAAATACAGCTTAAACAAGGATGGTGTGATTCACCTCTTACAAAGCAAGGAATAAAAGAAATAGAAAATATGGCAGAACAGTTAAAGGATTATAAAATAGATGCTGCTTATACTTCTCCAATATTACGAGCAAAATATACAGCACAAATAATTTTAAAAAATCATTCTGTTTTATTAAATGAAGATGATCGTTTAAAAGAAGTGAATTTTGGTCTTTTAGAAGGATTACCTTGTTTATTTGTAGATAAACTTCAATTAGAATCTTCTAATTGGTTAGATGATTTACAAATGGATTATACTGGATATGAAGGTGAAAATGTTGAAGATGTAATTCAAAGACATTTTGAATTATTAAATGATATAGAAAAGAAATTTCAAGATGATGATACGATTTTAATGGTAGGTCATGGATGTTCTTTATATGCATTTATTAAAACATTATTAAAAAATCAAAAACTTGATTTTCCACAAAATGCCAGTGCAATTATAGTTAATAAAGTTAATAATGAATATCAATTAGAAACAGTATTAAATCCAAAATAAAAAATCCCCGAATTGCAAGCAGAAACTGGAAATAAGAGAAAATAGGAACTAATTTTTATAGAAAATCGTATTTTCAGTTACATTAAGTTTAGCTAATT
>NZ_JAOQJR010000010.1:49715-105905 GCF_025566905.1 [Clostridium] ammoniilyticum | reverse complement strand
ATTCTTCAGTCCTTATAGATAAATTATAAAAGTAGGCTTGGGACGAGCCAAACTTATACGCTTGTGGACACTGTGTAAGACCTATAATGTATTGTCATTAGAGGCAGTCGTGGTTGAAGCAAGAATCTCCGACTTCTAAACGAAGTGTAAGTCGGAGTAGTTCACTAGATATTTTAATGAGTGTGCCATCTTTTTTTCTGTATTTTTGTTCAATGTTTTTATCTTTAGAAAGTTTTTCGATAATAGTGTTGTAATTAATAAATTGAGCAACATTTTGTTGATTGTTTTCGCTAATATATAGATTATTATAAAGTTTCATTGTTACAGAAAAACAATTATGTTGTTCTTTTTCAAGTTTTAAAAAATAGGAAGGGCCTATAATATCACGGAAGATATCTTTTTTAAGTCAACGACATAAACGCCCATATATTTAGGGGCAATTAATTTTAGACATTGTTGGTTATTTTTTTTATCTTGAAGTATTTTATTGATTTTAATTGAAAAACGATTTTGTTGATGAAGATCCATCTCTTTTTTTGTCATACTAATCTCCGTTTCTTAATACAATTCGATTAATTAACATACTTGCACAAAAAAAGCTGTACTTTGTGTTACAGCTTTAATCTATTTGATTATATTTAGCGATACTTGTTTGGCGATGGATATCAAAACACATTCCAATTGCAATCATGTAAGATAAAAGTGAAGACCCACCATATGAAAGAAACGGTAATGTGATACCAGTAATAGGGAGTATTCCTAAAATCATAGCGATGTTCCAAAATTGTTGGAAAATCATACATCCAAAAATACCAGCAATAAAATATTTATCACTTTGATGCGTTGCTTTTAAACCAACATACAAAATACAAACATCTAACGCTAGTATAGCAATGAGCGTAATGATGGCTCCCACGAATCCAAAGCCTAAAGTAATAACAGAAAAGATGAAGTCCGTATGAGCTTCTTGTAAAGAAATAATCACTGTGTCAAATCCATGACCAAAAAGTCCAGCTGTTCCATAAGCCATCATCGCATTATAAAGTTGGTATCCTTGATTTTGATAAGTTCCTTCAGGATCGACCCAGCCATAAAAACGATCAAGTTTATGTCCTGTGATAATTGAAGAAAATATATCTTGACGATAAATAAATAAGTAAGTAAAAATTATAAGAACAACTGCTAAACAAGCAAATCCTACAATATACCATTTCTTATTAATTCCTGATGCAAATAAAATAACAACCACTGAAAAAGCCATAATCAAAGTAACACCAGCATCATTTTGTAAATAAGTTAGAATCATTGGTGGTAGAGCAATAGCTGCTACACGACCAATTAACTGTAAATCGGTATCAAATGTATGAATTAAATATTTTTCATTATGTAAAGAAACAGTTTTAGACATACAAATAATCATTACAACTTTCATAAATTCAGAAGGTTGGAATGAAAATCCTGGAAAGTTATACCATGATGTAGCACCATTTAGATCTTTCGCAAAGGGAATGATTTGCATTCCTAATTTATAAATAGCAAATCTTTGAATAACAAGACCGACTAAAAAGACAATCAAGATTCCATAAAAAATCCACATTCCCGAGTAAATTCGATCATTTCCAAAACGATTGATTAAAAAAATCAAACCGACACCAATCATATAATAAAGGAGTTGTTTACTCCAATAACCTGTAGGATTGGGATAAGTAATATAACCAGCTGCACATTTAATTGTATAACAACTAATAAGACATAGAATAAATAAAATGATGGCAAGTGGCCAACAAATTGTAGAATCTAAATATTTTTTCATTTTGTCACCCCTAGTGATTTATAGTATACTATAAATATATCATAAAAGAAAATGTTTATTAAGAAAGGAAATAGATATGTCAGATTATTTTATTTATGTTTTAATTGCAATTATTGTAATTGTTGGAGTATGGTTTATTTTTGCAAAGGTATTAAAAAATAAAAAACCTAAAGAAGTTACTTTAAAAGATATTCCTATTGATTTAGAAGCTTTAATTCATGCTTTAGGGGGTATTGATAATATTAAAGAGAGCCAAAGTCAAGGAAGTAAAGTACGTTTCTTTGTAGAAAATGATGATTTAGTAAAAGTAAATGTTTTAAAAGAATTAGGTGCAAGTGGTGTTATTCAAGCTACAGGCAAAGTTACTGTTATTTTAGGAAAGTTCTCTGATGAAATCAGTAGAATAGTAAATGAAAAAAAATAACGTTCCAAGTTGTATTGGGGGTGAAGGTATGAAAGAAAGAATTCACTTATATGAACCTTTTTTTCATCATTATTATATTGATGAAATTCTAAATGATTATGAATTAGAAACATTGATTCGTGTAAAAAAAGATGATTATCAACAATCAATTGCCTATATTAAATTAATTTCTATTTATTCACATCATGCAAGTATTGATGAATTACAACAACAAGTAGATTCAATTCAAATGATGATGGAAACTTATGAAGATTATCATGAATTTGAACAATATTTGATAGAAAATGAAGAACATCAAGTGATAGGAATTGATTTATGTGCACTTACTTATAATCATCATTATGATGAATTAGATTTAGAAGAATTAACACCTGATCAATATTATCAAGTAGGATTATATTATTATGACCAAAAAAAATATGATCAAGCATTAGAATGTTTCCATTTAGGAGAAGAATGTGAAGATTCTGATTGTTTATGTGTGTTAGGTTATATGTATGAAAAAGGACAAGGGGTCAAACAAAGTAATCAAGTGGCCATGACATATTATCGTCTAGCAAGTGATTTAGGGAATGTTGTTGCTTCTTGTAATCTTGCTTATTTTTATGAATATGGGATAGATGTTGACCAAGATTATGAAAAAGCTTTTGAACTTTATTCTTTAGGAGTCGATGAAGGATTTCCAAGATCTTTATTTTCAACGGCTTATTTTTTACAAAATGGATATGGTGTAACTCAGGATTTAGAGGAAGCTTTTTTACGTTATGAAGAAGCAGCAGCCTTAGGACATAATGATGCGATTTGTGCTCTAGGTGAATGTTATGAATATGGTCAAGGAACAAGACAGGATTATCAAAGAGCTTTACATTATTATGAAAAAGCAGCTTATGAAGGGAATAGTCTTGCCAAATATAAATTAGGACGTTTTTATGATTTAGGTTATGGTTGCAATGAAAATTATCCAAAAGCTTTTCATTGGTATCAAGAAGCAGCAAAAGATGGTTTAGAAGTAGCAATCACAGCGATGGCAACCTGTTATGAATTTGGTCGAGGAATAGAAAAAGATAGTCAAAAAGCTTTAGAATATTATTTAAAAGCAGCGAATATGGGCTATATGAATGCGCAATTTTGTTTAGGGTATTTTTATGAAATGCATAGTGAATATCCAGAAAGTGAAAAAAATAGTTTTTATTGGTATTTAAAAGCGAGTCATCAAGGAGATGGACAATCAACGTTGGCTGTGGCTTATTACTATGGTCAAGGAATTGGAACTGTTAAAGATGAAAAGAAGTCTTTTGAAGCTTATCAAAAAGCAGCCGATCTTGGAGAAAGAGAAGCGTTTTATTATTTAGGTGTTTGTTATTTAGAAGGAAAGGGTGTTTTACAGGATAAGGAAAAAGGGATTGCTTGCTTAATTAAAATAGAAGATCAGTATCCTGTTGCAGCTTATTTAATAGGACAGTATTTTAAAGAAAAGCACGATGATCAACAAGCAATTCAACATTTTAAATTAGCAATTTTGAAAGAAGATGAGGAACAGTCTTTGTATCAATTAGCACTTTATGGTGAACAAGGAATAGAAGTCAGTAAAGAGGAAATGCTTGATTATCTTTTAAGAAGTGCAAAAAAAGGTTATTCACCAGCACTTGTAAAATATGCTTATTATTTAGAAAATGGAATTTATGTAGAAAAAGATTATCAGATGGCTTATGAATATTATTTATTAGCTTGTCAAAAACAAAATAGAGAAGGTTTTTATCATTTAGGTAGATGGTTCTTTTATGGGATAGGACAAAAAGAAGATAAGCATAAAGCAATGCAATATTATCAACAAGCTAGTCATTATCATTATTCAAAAGCCAGCTTTATGCTAGGTTATATGTATCATTATGGTGATGGTATTTCTAAAGATTTAGAAAAAGCTAAAGAATATTATCAATTAGCACTTCAAGAAGGATATCTTGAAGCGCAAAAGGAATTAGATAAATTAGAGGTGGAAAAATGAGTTTTGAAACAAAATTAGAAAAATATGCAAGATTAATTGTTCAATCAGGTTTGAATGTTCAAGAAAAACAAACCGTTGTCATTAGTGCATCTATTGAAAGTTATCAACTTGTAAGAGCGGTTACTAAACAAGCTTATCTTGTAGGTGCTAAAGAAGTTGTTGTTCATTATAGTGATGAAGAAGTTACACGTATGAAATATGAAAATATGGAAGTAGAAGATTTTAATCACGTACCTACTTGGTTTTCATCTTTTAGAAATGATTATGCGTTAATGAATGCTTGTTTTCTTTATGTTGATGATGAAGATCCTGAAATGCTTGCAGGTATTGAACCTAAAAAGATTTCTAATTGGCAAAGAGCAGTTAAAAAGGCATGTAAGACATATTTTGATTTATCCGATAATATGACAAATGCTTGGTGTATCGTAGGTGGAGCTACGCAAAAATGGGCGAATAAAGTTTATCCTGATATGTCAAATCAAGAAGCGTTAGATAGTTTATGGAGTGCTATTTTTAAAGCAGCTAAGATTGATGATGAACATGATCCTGTCGAATTATGGAATCAACATCGTCGTTCTTTTGAAAAACGTGTTAATTATTTAAATAGTCTAAATTTAAAGAAACTTTATTATAAAAATAGTAAAGGGACTGAAATTACAATTGGTTTGAATGATGATTATTTATTTGCTGGTGGGGGAAGTTATTTAAAAAATGGTGTTTACAATTTTCCTAATATACCAACAGAAGAAATCTTTACATCACCTAATAAGGATGATGTAGAAGGAATTGTTTTTAGTTCTTTACCTTTAAGTTATGGTGGAAATATTGTTGATGAATTTTATTTACGTTTTAAAGATGGTCAAGTGATTGATTTTGGAGCTAAAGAAGGATATGAGGTTTTAAAAGGAATTATTGATAGTGATGAAGGAAGTAAACGTTTAGGTGAAGTTGCTTTAATTCCTTATCATTCACCAATTAATGAATTAAAAACATTATTTTATAATACTTTATATGATGAAAATGCTTCATGTCATATGGCTTTAGGCATTGGATTTTCTGAATGTATTAAAGGTGGGATTGATATGGATAAAAAAGAATTGTTTGAAAAAGGGGTCAATGATTCTTTAGTTCATGTTGATTTTATGATGGGAACAGAAGATTTAATGATTGATGGTATTTTAGAAGATGGCAGACATGTAAAAATCTTTGAAAATGGAAATTTTGTATTTTAATGATCTGTGGGGATTGCTCCCCACTTTTTAATTAGTAAAAAAGATTTCTATTATAATTATGTAAAAGGGGTGATTATAGGGAGTAGGCTTTCTTTTTTATTAAATAATAGTAGTAATTCTGTTCATTTTGTGGTAATAATTGTACTGTTGAAATAAAAGATTAAAAAATAAATATAGATTATGGGAGGATGCAATGGAAGATTTAAGACAACAAATAGAAAAAAGAAGAACATTTGCGATTATTTCCCATCCGGATGCTGGTAAAACAACTTTAACAGAAAAGTTCTTACTCTATGGAGGAGCCATCCAACAAGCAGGAACTGTTAAAGGAAAGAAAAATAGTAAGCATGCGACAAGTGACTGGATGGAAATTGAAAAACAAAGAGGGATTTCAGTTACCTCTTCAGTATTACAATTTAATTACCAAGGATATTGTATTAATATTCTTGATACTCCAGGGCATCAAGACTTCTCAGAAGATACATATCGTACTTTAATGGCAGCAGATTGTGCAGTCATGGTCATTGATGCGAGTAAAGGGGTCGAAGATCAAACACGTAAGTTATTTAAAGTATGTACAATGAGACATATTCCAATTTTCACTTTTATTAATAAGATGGATAGAGAAGCAAGAGATCCTTATGAATTAATGGAAGAAATTGAACAAGAATTAGGAATTGAAACTTGTCCTGTTAACTGGCCAATTGGTTCTGGAAAACGTTTTGCAGGGGTTTATGAAAGAAATGATCAAGAAGTCATTCGTTTTATTCCTGTAGATGGTGGAAAAAAAGAAGTTGAAACAGAAATTTTAAAAGCAGATGATCCAAAATTAAAAGAGTATGTGGAAGATGAACTTTATGATAAATTACAAGAAGATATTGAATTATTAGATATGGCAGGAAATGAATTTAGTTTAGAAGCTGTACGTGCTGGTAAGTTATCACCTGTATGTTTTGGATCGGCTCTTACTAACTTTGGGATTGAACCATTTTTAAAACATTTCTTAAATATGACAACCCCACCAACTCCTAGAACAGCAGATGGTGAAGTGATTGATCCTTATCAAGAAAATTTCTCAGCTTTTGTTTTCAAAATTCAAGCGAACATGAATGCTAGACATCGTGATAGAATGGCATTCTTTAGAATTTGTTCTGGTAAATTTGAAAAAGGGATGGAAGTTTATCATTATCAAGGTAAGAAAAAAATCAAATTAAATCAGTCAAAACAATTAATGGCAGATGAACGTAGTGAAGTAAATGAAGCTTATGCAGGAGATGTCATTGGTGTTTTTGATCCAGGTATTTTCTCTATTGGTGATACCATTACAACAGGTAAAAAACATTTTGCTTTTGAAGGAATTCCAACATTTGCACCAGAACATTTTGCAATGATTCGTAATAAAGATACGATGAAAAGAAAACAATTTGTTAAAGGTGTTGAACAAATTGCAAAAGAAGGAGCAATCCAAATCTTTACTGAATTAGGTGGCGGTATGGAAGAAATTATTGTAGGAGTTGTTGGTGTTTTACAATTTGAAGTTTTAGAACATCGTTTAAAGAATGAATACAATGTAGAAATTCATAAATCTCCTCTACCTTATCAATATATAAGATGGGTCAAAGAAGGAACTGATTTAAAATCATTAAATCTTTCATCTGATACAAGAAAAGTTCAAGATTTAAAAGGACAACCATTATTATTGTTCACTAATGATTGGGGCGTAAGATGGGCTCAAGATAAAAATAAAGGTTTAGAATTATTGGAATTTTCTAAGAACTAAAAGTAGAACTTTTAGTTCTTTTTTATACAATTCAAATGAAAAAAGAATTGATGACTTCAGTCAGTTGAGCACATGAAATGTGCGAAATAGAAAACCACCTGCTATGCGGGTGGTGCAATAAGAAATAATGGCTAAAAAAGCAAATTCTTTAGCACATACGAAATGGATGTGCAAATATCACATCGTCTTCACACCAAAGTTAAGTGTGTCATCATTCATGGGATACTTGAAAGGGAAATCAGCATCGATGATTTTTGATAGACATGCAAACTTGAAATATAAGTATGGAAATAGACATTTTTGGGCAGAAGGGTATTATGTGAGTACAGTAGGATTAAATGATCAAACCGTCGCAAAATATATAAGAGAACAAGAGCAACATGATATTGCAATGGATAAATTAAGTGTGAAAGAATATAAGGATCCGTTTGAAGAAAAAGGAATTCAAGAAGAAAATAGAAACCGCAGAAAAAAAGCAAAATAAAAATTCCCTTTGAGGGAAAGCGAGAGTCAAAAGCGATAGCTTGAACGAAGTGAAAGCAGCGCCTTTAGACGTGGTTTTTATTTAAAAAAATATGTCCTTTTCTATACACGATAAGGGTAAAGTGCTATAATTTTTAGTGAAAAAAGGGAAGAAATTTAATATAAAAAGGGAGAAGATATTATGAAATGTCTAAAGAAAATAGCAATATTTTCATTAGTGTTTTTTGTGTCACTGTTTTTTATAATGCCAGTTCAAGCAAAGAGTACACAAACTTATTCTATTATCTATGATTTACAAGATGCTAGTGGAAATAAAATTGCTCAAGTGAAGTATAAAAATAAAGATTTTACTTCTGAAATAGGACGTGAGATCAAAGTAAGAACGACTTATTTTGATAAAAAATATGGGGATTTTGATTTAGTGAGTGAACAAAGTCAAAAAGTAGAAGCAGGTAAAGATCAATATATTTTTGTTTATAGAACATATCAACCCATAACGATTAAAGGGAAAGTACAGTTTACTACAAAAGAAGGAACGATTCTTTTACAAGATACTTTTGATATTGATTCATCAGCAACAGTTGAAAACCCTCAAGTATATGCTGTGCCTGATAGTTATACAATTGGTGATGTGACTTATTTAAAAATGCCAGGGCAAGTAAGTGAAATTAAGTCAGTTTATTATAATGACCCAAGTGATAATACGTATTCAATTACTTATTATAATCCAAATAATACAACGGATTATGATGTCGCTTTAAAATATGTTGAAGAAGGAACAAATGATGTATTGATGCAAAAATCATTTCATGTAAATGATCAAGATTATACGTATATACTTCCAAAAGTAATGAAAATCAATAATGTTTATTATACATTAGCTGATAATCAAGAAAATACAATCTATCAAGCAGTTTCCAGTGATATAAGAGAATATACAATTTATTATAAGAAATTGGATAAAAATGCTTCTTATAAATGGTCTATCTATAAAGTAGATGCTTCGACAAATAAGATTCTTGGAGAAGTAGTACAATTAGAAGTTCAACCTGATCAAAGTGTTGAATATCAAGTAGAAAAAGAATACAAAGATTCCGATGGGAATGTTTATACAGTGGATCAAGGTATGTCACAGGTATTAAAGCATAGTTACGGTGAAAGTGAACATGTAAGTTATGTTTACTATAATCCCAAAGGATACACAGCACCAAAGAACTATATTGTAGAAGTGCAATATAAAAATATTGCAACTGATGAAACAATTGCTTCACAAAAAATAGAAATTAATAAAAAAGATGAAGATACAACAATAGATATCGTTAAAGAGTTAACAGTTAATCAACAACAATATGTTTTAGTCAATGGTCAATCAATAACGATTAATCATAGTTTTTATTCTCCTAGACGTATTTATACGATCTATTATAGAAATGTTAATGATCCTATTAATGTTGATACTGAAATTATTCGTGAAGAAGTTATTGAAGTAGAAGGACAATCTTCTGTTATTGGTGGACAAACAATTTATCGTAGAAATAATCAAACAGGAGCTTTTTCAACGGTTGGTGTTGAAAATAGAGATGGTAGTGAAAATAATAGTAATGAAGGAAGTACCTCATCGATTGATGGTATAAATGTTGAAGATGAAGCAGTACCACAAGCAAATATAGATGCTCAAAGCCAAGAGTCAAGTTCATCGCAAGTATATTATCTTGTTGCTGGATTGTTAGCATTTCTCATTGTTATTGTAATTATTTTAAAAAGAAAAAAACATAGAAAGGAAGTGTAATGAAAAATGAAAACCTTTCATATGAAAAAAATGTATAAAAAAGTTACAGCATTTATTTTAGCTATTACTATGATTGTGGCTTATATTCAAATAAAGGCTTATGCTTTTGATAATAATGTTTCAGAAATCACACGTAATCAAGCAGTGTCTGATGCGACGATTCAATCTGGTTTAGGTGTTGCTAAAAACTATGGTTTATTTTCATTAGATGCGACGTCATATAATGATTTGGAATGTAGTGTTGCTGCTAAATATGCTGATTTAGGCGCTGATTATAACTTTTCAGGGAATAATACAAAAGTTTATAAAAATCAATTGACAGTCAGTAAATCATTTATGATCAATAATCAACCTCAAGCAAATAAAAATGTAACTTTGAGACTTTATCGAATGGATAGTAGTCAATCTGTTTTGATTGATGTAATGACACAAACAACAGATAGCAATGGAAATGCTAAATTTGTATTTGATGGGATGAAAGATAGTAGTTCAAATAAAAGATATTCTTTTATAGATGGTGACTATCAAGTGAAAGAAGTTATCAGTGAAAATGGTGTTGAAAAGGAAATTATTCCTGATGGTTCATCTTATATTGATGAAAATGGAAATAAGATAGAAGTTAATGCAGATCATAGTGGCTTGATTCATTTGGAATCTGGGTTCCAAAATGTGAGTCAATTTGGACAAGTTAAAAATCATAGTATTTTTAAACCTCGTAATGGCAGTATTGTTGTTCTTGAAAATCAAGATGATTGGAACGCAGTTGATAAAGAAGCTATCAATCAAGGTAAAAATAATTATCGAAATGTACCTGCTGGGGTAACTTATTATAATAATGGTGAAGTAAAGATTATTAAAGCGGGTACAAATGGATTTCAACCTATTGCATGGGATCAAGAATTTGATAATTTAAAAACACTTTCAAAGAATTTAGCACATGCTCAAGATTCAAATGATGTGCAAGTTTATTATTATAATGCCGATTATTTAAAGAGTGTAGGTTCTTTAAATTTTGATACTTCAAAAAAATGGGCAGTTGTCAATGTTGAAGTTCAAGATGGACAAAGTACCATTGATATTACAGGTGATTATACGAAAAATGGCATTAAATTAGATGCAGATTTTGATAACTTAGAAACAGGAGTTATTTGGAATTTTTATACAGTAAATAATGGTGATGTGCAACCTTATACAGGTAAAGTGACATTAGCTAATCAAAATGGTGGTATTTTCTTATTACCTGCGGGTGAGTTTTATCATAATGGAACTATTGGTGGAAAAGTAATTGCAGCAAAATATAATCATGATAATGAAATTCATCAAAAAGAAAAAGTTGTCAATGTGAATAATTCTTTATCTATGTCTAATAATGGTGCATCAGAAAAATTAGAGGCTAAACAAACTATTGGTGGAACAAAGAAATTAATAGGAAAAGAATTACAAGGCAATGATTTTAAATTTGAATTACAAAAATATACAGATAGTAGTTATAGTACACCAGATGGTGAAGCTGTTGTAACTACTAATAATGAAAAAGGTCAATTTGTTTTTAGCAATGTAGATATACTAACTTATACAGAACCAGGAGATTATTATTATACTGTTAAAGAAGTAAATGAAAACCAAAAATATATTAAATATGACGATCATACTTTTAAAGTAAGTGTTCATGTAGAAAAACAAGATGATCGTTTAATAGCGAATGATCCTGTTATTGAAGGTGGAAAGATTGAATTTAGTAATGAATTTAACTTTGTTGGAAAGATTTCTTTAAGTCTTGATGGTAAAAAAGTATTGGATGGTAAAATACTTGAAAATGGTGAGTTTATTTATGGATTACAAGAATATAAAGATAGTGAATATTCAACAAAAGAAGGACATGAAAAAGAAGTAACAAATGATCAAAAGGGAAATATTCAAGTTGATCTTTCTTATGATGAAAAAGATATTGGTAAACATTATTATCAATTAAAAGAAAAGAATACAAAGAAAAAAGGAATTGATTATGATCAAAGAATTTATAACATCATAGTTGATGTACAATATGATGAATCGAAAGATCAATTAGTTGTTAGTAAGACAATGACTATTAATGGACAAAATGTAGATTCTATTACGTTTGAAAATACGTATTCTTCAAATGCTGCTACGACATTTAAAGGTCATAAAATATTAGAAGGTAGAGATTTAAATGCAAATGAATTTAATTTTGTTCTTCAAGAAACAAAATCAGATTATCAAACAGCAATTGGTGAAAGCAAGACAGTTTCAAATGATAGTCAAGGTGATTTTAACTTTGGAAAGATTTCTTATAGAGATTTAACTTATGGCGAAAAACAAATACATTATTATATTATTAAAGAAGTTAATCCTGTTTTACAAGGAACTTATCAAGGTGTAAGTTATGATCAAAAAGTTTATAAAATAAAAGTGGTTGTGACTGATCAAAAAGATGGTACAGCCACAGTTGAAAGAACAGTTGAAAATAATGATATTCAATTTAAAAATACGTATCAAGCTGAAGGTTCTACATCGTTAATTATTCATAAACAATTAACAGGTGGTACTTTAAAAGCAAATATGTTTAAGTTTAAATTGCAACAAACGGATGAAAACTTTAAAAAGACCGTTGGTAATAGCCAAACAGTAACAAATAGTTCTTTAGGTCAAGGTCGATTTGTGATTCATTTTAATCAAGCAGGGACATATTATTATACGGTTTCTGAAGTAAATAATCATAAGTCAAATGTTACGTATGATTCGGTTGTCTATCAAATAAAGATCAAGACGGAAGATGATGGACAAGGAAATATCAAAGAAGTTTCTAGAAGTATTTCTTACGTAGATGAAATGACAAAACCTACAAGTGAGGAAAAAGAAAATTTAACTTTTAAAAATGCTGTAGGTATTCAAGTAGTAGGTCATAAAAAATTAATCAATAAAAAATTAGAAGAAGGTATGTTTACTTTTAGTATTTCTAAAATAGATTATGATAAAAATAACAATAAATATACTGTTGAAAAGCAATTGATGACAACAACAAATGATGAAAATGGAGACTTTTCATTTATAAATTTTGATGAGTATCATCAAACAGGTGATTATTATTATGTTGTAAAAGAAGTTAATAATAAATTATCTTATATTGATTATGACAAGCAAGAATATATCATTCATGTAAGTGTTGAAAATGGTGATGATGGTTTAGAAGTATCAAAAGAAATTCTTAAAGATAATACTTCTGTTGATGAAATGAATTTTAAAAATACTTATCGTGGTCAAGGAAAGGTAAGGATTGATGGTAAGAAAGTATTACTTGATCAAGGCGTAAGTCAAGTATTAAGTGGTGGAGAATTTAAGTTTAAAATTACAAGAGTAAATGATGAAAAAGGAAGTTTGTATAAAGGAGAAATCTTAGATTCGATTGAAAAAGAAACCGTTAAAAATGATCAAAACGGACAATTTAAATTTAATATTTCTTATAAAAATTTAGATTTTTCTAAAAAGGATAGTTATACGTTTTATTATCAAATTGATGAAGAAAATAGTGGATTGACGAAAGATGGTGTTACCTATAATAAAAATAATGATGCTTATATTATAGAAGTAACTGTAAGTGATCAACAAGATGGTAATTATGATGTTTCTTATCGAATTATTGATCATGATGAAATAATTTTTACAAATGAATATAATGCAAGTGGTGAAACACAAATTATTGGAACGAAGTCTTTAAAAGGAAAGAAATTGGTAGATGATGAGTTTACTTTTGAATTAGTTGAAGTTGATGGTATTCAAGGTAAAGAAAAGGAAAATGGTAGAAAGTTAGAAACAACAAATAAAGAAGGTCAATTTATTTTTGATATTCAAGATATTAGAAAAGCTGGTACAACTTATTATAAGGTTTATGAAAAAGCTGATAAAAAGAAAACAGGTATTCAATATGATGAAACTGTTTATTATGTTGAAGCGAAAGCTGTATTTGAAGATAATCAATTGAAAGTAACTAATACGTTATATGACCAAGATGGACATCAATTAGATAAAAATAAAGGTATTGAATTTGAAAATGAATTTAAAGCTACTGGAAAGATTGATTTAAGTGGACATAAGAATTTTATTGATCAAGATGGACAAGATGTAGCTTTTGATGCAGGTGATTTCAAGTTTAAAATTGAAGAATTAGATCAAGATGGAGCGACTTTGAAAAAAGATGGATATAGTGAAACAGTTGAAAATGATCAAGATGGTAATTATCATTTTAAAACAATTCATTATCAAAAAGCAGGAATATATTATTATCGTGTAAGTGAAGTACGTGATAATTTAGAGGTCACTTATGATACAACTCAATATATTGTAAAAGTTGATGTAAAAGCAAATGATAGTAAACAATTTGATATTTCAGTTGATATTGTGAATGGTCAAAATGAACATATTGATCAAGATAAACTTAACTTTACTAATAGACTTTTTGAATATAAAGTAGCTTTATTATCGATGGGTGGTATTAAAACTGTCAGTGCCGGACAATCCGTTATAATGGATGATGGTTTGTTTAGATTTGGTTTATACGAAGGAAATGATAATGAACAAAGTAATATGATTGATACTGCTAAAAATGATACAGTAGGAGCTTATAGCTTTGATGATGTAGAAATTGATCAACCGGGTACTTATCATTATACGATTGAAGAAATGAATGCTGGTAAGGAAGTTGCTGGTATTGCTTATACAAATCATCAATATCATGTAGAAGCTGTTGTAAATAAAGATGGTAAAGGTGGCTTGAATGTTGATTCGGTTAAAGTAACGAATGAAAATAATCAAGTTGTTAAAGATCAATCGGTAGTTGTAGAGACTTCACAAGATTTATCACTTACAAACCAAGCTGTTAAATCATTAAAAGTAAATAAGGTATGGAATGATCAAGGACATAGTGACACCATCCAACCTGTAACAGTGCATTTAGTTAAAAATGGTAAAGTTGTAGAAGGACAATCTATTGTATTATCAAATGATAATCAATGGAGTGGTTCGTTTGATAATTTACCAATAAAAGATAGTCAAGGAAATTTAAACGTTTATACTGTTAAAGAAGATAAAGTAGATTATTATAAGACACAATATATTCAAAATGAAGATGGTAGTATTACGATTACAAATACTTATATCAATCCAACGGCAGTAGATGTTCAATTGGTTGCTAAAAAGAATTTAGTTGGTGGTAAAGTCTTATCTGCTGGTATGTATCAATTTGATTTATTGGATGGTAATAATGAAGTTGTTGAAACACAAACAAATGATGATCAAGGTAATATTTATTTTAATACATTGAATTTTAATCAAGAAGGACATTATGTTTATTATATTCAAGAACATGTAAATGATAATGATCCATTTGTTGAATATGATCAATCTATTTATCAAGTCAATATTGATGTTTCAAGAAACGGTAATAATTTACAAGCTGAAGTAGAATATCTATTAGATGATAAACAAGTGGATGATGTTACATTTAATAATATTTATCATCCGTTATCATTAACTGTTCAAAAACGTTCTAAAGATTTATCGAAAGATCCTTTGGAAGGTGCTGTTTATGGATTATATAAAGTAAATGAAAAAGGAACAGATATTCTTATTGAAAAACAAACTTCTAATAGTGAAGGATATATGACATTTATGAAAGCTGTTCCTGAATATCAATATTATTTTAAAGAAATCTCTGCACCTAATGGACATACAGTTGATGAATATAAGACAAAGACATTTACAATTAAATGGATACGTCATAAAAATGGTAAAATTTCTTATCAATTAATTTATGATGGTCAAAAAGAAGATTTAGAAGAAGAAAAACAAGAGGATAGTTTAAACTTATATGCACAACAATCAATAGCGTTATTAGAAAATGAAGATACAAGTGTGAACTTAGAAGCTATTGGAGTAGCAGATGAAGTAACTAAGTTAAATGTGACTAAAGTAGATAATCAAGGTAATTATTTAACAGGAGCACATTTACAAATTCTTGAAAAAGAAACTGGAAAAGTTATTTGTGATTGGGTTTCTACAGCGGATACCTTTAGCACTTTAAGAGAATTAAATGTAAATACTGTTTATATCTTAAGAGAAGTTGAAGCTCCAACAGGTTATGTAAAAGCAAGTGATACAGAATTTAAATTAGATGATTATGGTATTGTAACGAAGATTTCTGGAGATGCTCAACTTGTAGATGATCAAACATTTAATTTATATAATTCTAAACAAATTAAAGAAAAAGTTGTTTATAAAACAAATGTGACAACTGTAAAAACAGGAGATAATACAAATATTGTTATTTATGTAATTTTATTGTTTATTTCTTTAGTGTGTATCTTTATCTTCTTAAAGGAAAAAAGAAGGGAATAATTTGTTTCTTTTAAATTATCAGATATGTGGGATGAATTTCATCCCACTTTTCTTTTATATAAAATTGACAAGCAAAGAATGAATCTATATAATATAAGTGAATGATACTCATAGTCTCAATAATAAAAAGGAACGAAAAAAGTTTGAAAAAGTAAAGATTTGTAACTATGACGGACACCCCTTATATATTTATGAACATATATTTTCTATAATAAATATGTCAATAGATAGAACGGAGAAAGGAATATTAGTGCAGTTTAGATTTAAAAAATGTCGTTTGGTTTTGTAGGATTGTCAAAAATTGAATAAGGATATAAAATAATAAAATTAAATAAAAAATATGTGAAAAACTGAGAAAATTTGTTATAAAAAATGGCTTTTGAAAAATTGAAAGAGCGTTGATTTTATGATAGGATTCTAGTGAAGGATAATAGCAAAATTAGTGAAAGCTAATGACGCAAAGTTACGGGTCTAAGTACAAAAGTATATGATTGCCGGGCCGCCCAATTCAAAAAAGAATAGGCGGCTTTTTACCGTCTTATATGAATAATTAATAAAATGATGAATATATATATTAAAATGGGAGGTAAAAATTATGCTGAAACGTATGAGAAGAATTGGTTTATTTGTTCTAGCAATAGCAGTAGTTATTAGTAGTGCAATTATTGCCTCTGCTAATGAAAGAAGTGGTACTACTACAGGAAGTGCAACAGCACAAACAACTGCTTCTAGTTATGTAATAGAAAATAAAAGTAGCGATAAAAAAGATATTACAGTTACAATTCAACATTATAATGGAAGCAAAAAAATCTATTCAGATGATGTGAAAACTCTATCTTATGGATCAAAAATCAACGATTACGCTAAAGCAATAAATTGGGATGTAAGTAGTGTAACTGTTGATGGAAATGCCGTATCAAATAAAAATTATATTGAATTGACAGGAACTGGAAGTGCAACGGTTGTAGTGAATTACACTGCCAAAGAAACAGATGTATTAGGAGATACTTCTTTCTATGATTACACAGTAAGAGCTGGTGAATCAAATGGAATATATTATTCTTTTAATATGTTAGGAGATAATACTAATCAAAGATTGACATCTGGTACATCTAGAAATTCATGGAAAGGTGTTTATTGGAATGGATGGCAAAATATTGAATATCAAAGTAGAAGTGATTTAGGTACAGGAAACAATTATGAAACATATTCTTATGAATTGATGAAAGATGACTATGATGTTAATGCTTATACAGGAAGCAGCAAAGTAATTGAAGGATTGTTGAATGGTATAGATAGTGATGGAAATGTAAAATTTAATTATACTGAACCAGGATTCTTTGTTAAGAGTAATGAAACAGTAACAATCAATGGAAAAGAAACTTATCTTAGACGTTATATAGATAGTATGAATTTGAAATTTCATAAAACAGGTGATACTTATAAATTAACTTCAGTTATTGATACAGCACAAAATAATAAAGAAGTGACAACAAGTGGTTCAAATTTCTTCCCACTTAATGATTATTCTACAGAAGGAACACCAAATTATTTTTTTGGAATGAGATATGATGTTGAATTCGCAATAGGTGATTATGTCGGTGATTTGACTTATAAATTTACCGGTGATGATGATATGTGGGTGGTTTTAGATAATACCAATGTCATTATTGATTTAGGTGGAATTCATGCTGCAGCTACAGATAGTGTTGATTTGTGGAGTAAATTAGGCTTAACTCCTGGAAGTTTAACAGAAGATCAAAAAAATCAAACGCATAAATTAACAATTCTTTATATGGAACGTGGCGCTGGAGAATCTAATTGTCAAATGGAATTTACTCTTCCAAATGCAAAAGTTGTTGATGTTATAGAAAAGCCAAAAGCTGATTTGAATCTTCAAAAGGTTGATGAAAACGGAAATGGATTAAGTGATGCAGTATTTAAGTTAGAAAATGATTCAACAAAAGAAGCAAGTAGAGTTAAATCAACTAGTGATGGAAATATTACTTTTAGTGGTTTAAAAGAAGGTACCTATACCTTAACAGAAGTAAGTGCTCCAGATGGCTATTTAGTTTCTGATGATACATGGAAAGTAAGAGTTACAGTTGATAGCAATAATAATGCAGTTGCAAAGCTCTACTTGGTTAAAGATGATCAAGAACAAGAAGTAGCACAAACAAATGGTAAATATAAAATTGAAAATAAAAAGGTTCAAGAAATTATTGAAAACTCTTTACAATATGACAAGACTGCAAAAGTAAAAGATTGGGATGAAAGAACATATGATATTAACATTACTGCTAAATCTTTATCTACAAGTTCAAGCGTAGTTCAAAAAGAAGCAGTAGCTGATATTATGATGGTTTTAGATATTTCAGGTAGTATGCTTTACAATGGGAATAGTAACAATCCTACAGATAATGGAGGATTTAGAACTGTTGGAAAATACTGTGATGTAAAAAATAGTTTAGATGTTAATAAGGTGTATTATTATGATAATACATTAACAGATGTTTCATATAAGCATACTAATGGTAATTCATATACTTATAAAAACGCTAAATATCCAATGATTTATATAAATGATACATGGAAATATTATAACGGAAGTAGTTGGGTAAATGTACCAGATAAGATTTCAGGTTATTATGGAAATAAAAAGGATAACAACACAACAATTTATACATTGGATAGTGGATTAACTGGATTAAAAGAAGCATCTTCAGCATTTATTTCAGCAACAGCAGAATCCTCAGAAAATAGTAGAATTGGTGTTGCAACATTCAATGCTTATGGAAATAATTTAAGCAATCTAGTAAATGCAAGAGATAATAAAAATAGCTTAAAACAAACAATTGCAAGTATCTATGCAGCTGGTGGTACGTCTCCTCAAAAAGGCTTAAGTATAGCACAAACAAATTTAGCTAATTCTAAACGTACAGATGTTCCTCAATATGTTATTTTATTTACAGATGGGGCACCTTCTGAAGACACGGATAAAAATGATTCCAAAGAAATAGCAAGACAATTAAGAGAATCGGGTATAACGGTATATACAGTTGGATTAAAGTTGAATGATGAAACATCTAATTGGTTATCTGAAAATATTGCATCAACAAATTGTGCTTTTACAGCAGCAAATGTTGATGAATTAAAGGTAATCTTTGCTAAAATTCAACAAACAATATCACAAAATATTGATATTAAAAATGCTAATATTTTTGATGTAATTGATCCACGTTTCCAACTAGTAGGTAATGATGGAAATGTTATAACGGATGAAGCGTTAAAACAAGGTGAAATAGAAGTTACAGGAACTAATGGCAAAGTTGGTATGGCGTATTATGATGAAGTTAATAATACCCAAGCAATTAGATGGACTGATCAAACGATTCCAAATGTTAATACTGGCGAATGGAACACAACAATAACTGTTAAAGCACGTGACAAATATATAGGTGGTAATAACGTTCCAACTAACGTAAGTCCAGATTCAAAAATAACGACAGGTTTTGGTGAAGCTGTTTTACTTCAACCTAAAGTGAATGTAAAAGTTGATATTGCAACCAGTAATGATGATATTTGGATCAATAGTGGTGAGACAGTTCCAGTTGATGATACTAATATTGGAAATAGTAAAGTCTTTGATATAGGAAATGTTGTTAATAGTAAAGGTAATGTTGTATATAAGTACAATGAATCAACGAAAGAATTTGAAAAAATTACAAAAGGCGATTTAACTATACAATGGTATACTGATGATCAATGTACATCAGAAACTACGAAAGATAAGATTTCTAAAGTTAAACCAGATGGTAGAACGGATTTCTTCTTAAAAGTAGGATATGATGGTGGTAGTGCTACTGATGAAAGTAACACAAATACCAATGGAAATAAGGTTGGTAATAGTGAATCTAATATAGGATATGCTATTAACGATGGTAAAAATGGTAATGACAAAGAATGTGTTACTGATTTTGAAAATTGTAAAAAGAATAAATCTGAATATGGTATTTATAGAATACATGTGAAATATACTTTACCTGAAACAGGTGGAACAGGAATTTATTGGTATATGGCAGGTGGTATGTTGCTTATGATGGTAGCAGCAGTTGCTATATATAGAAAAAGGTATTATGAGTATATGAACAAATAGTTTTCCTATTTATTCATAACTCTTATATATATAAAAAAAGAAAGGGAGATAGAATATGAAATTATTTAAAAAAGTTTCAGCAATGGTGGTTTCATTATTGATGGCACTAGCAATGGTAGTACCAGTAGCTGCCGCTAATCCAACAATTACAGTAAAAAACATTGCTACAGACGAAAATGTAACATTATCTTATTTAAAAGTTGTTAAACAAGATAAAACTACAAAAACAGGATGGGCTTTTGTTAGCGATGAAGTAACTAAAATTTTTAAAGAAGAGTATAAAAAAAATGATGCTCAAGCTATTTTAGCTTCATTAGCTAATAGTGCTGCTCATTCTAAAGCGTTAGCTAGATTAGGAAATTTAAATGGATTTACTAAATTTACAGATAACGCTGGAAGAAAAACTGAAGTAGATGGTGCAGGGTTATATGTTGTTAAAGTTGTAGATAACTCAAATAAATATACTTATAACGTTATGGCTGCTCCAATTAATTTTGATTATGCTGGAAATCCAGCAACATTAAGAAATGCTGAATTAAATGTAAAAAGATCAGAAACTAGATTAACTAAAACAGTTAATGATGCAGATGGTGCTGTACACAATGGTCAAACAGTGACTTATACAATTAATGTAAAAGTTCCTTCAATTGATCCAACTGCAACAAATAAGTTATTTAAAGTAACTGATGCATTAACAGGTGCAGAATACAAAAAAGATACAGTTGTTGTTAAATTAGGGGATAGTAAAATAAATATTGCTCCTACATTTGATGATGCAACTAATTCATTTGAATTAGATTTATCATCTTTCATTGATGATACAAACAGTAATGCTGGAAAAGATGTTACAATTACTTATGATGTATTAGTAACTTCTGAAAATGATAAAGTAACAAATACGGCTAACGTAAGTCGTACAGGTTCAGAAAATTATTCAAGTGATTCTGTAGATTTATATGAAGGTGCAATTACTTTAACAAAAACAAATGATTATGAAAAAGAAAGTGATAAAAAATTATTAGCTGGTGCAGGATTCAACGTATTAGATAAAGATGGAAATGTTCTTAAATTTGTTGATAAAGGTAATAACACTTATGTATTAGCTAAAGATCAAACAGTAACTACTGGTGTCGTAACTGAAGTTGTAACTGGTGCAAATGGTCAATTAGTAGTTAAAGGTTTAGATAAAGGTGAATATCAATTTAAAGAAGTTACTGCTCCTGATGGATATTCTATTAATGAAACTAATTCAAGTGCTACTTTAACAATTACTGGTGATAAAGCAACTGCAGAATTTACTGCTGATACAGATATGAGAGATACAGAAGTGGGTGCTTTACCTGAAACTGGTGGTATTGGTACTACAATCTTTACAGTAGGTGGATGTGCAATTATGGTTGCAGCTGCTGCATTATTCTTTATGAATAAAAAGAAACATGAAAAATAAAATAATTATCAGAGGCTTTTAGCCTCTGATTCTTAAAATGATATAAGAATAAGGAGAGTCCAGATGAAAAAGAAGTTAAGCAATATAGTTATAATCTTGATATTCGTTGCTGGTTTGTCCTTATTGGTATATCCATTTGTTGCCAATAAGTGGAATAGTTATAGACAAGATCGTTTAATCAGTAACTATGAAAAGATAGTAAGTCAAAAGAGTGATTCAATAGATTATGATGCAGAAATGAAAAAAGCAAAGGCATATAATGATGCTTTAGCACCACATATTTTGCCGGATTCATTTATTAAAGCAGAAAATCAAAAGTCAGAAGATAAGTCATATACTTCAGCTTTAAATCTTGCTGGGGATGGAATAATGGCTATTGTTGAAATTCCTAAAATAGATGTGAAGTTACCTATTTATCATACAACGAGTGAAGAAGTATTAAGTAAGGCTGCTGGGCATTTGGAAGGAAGTTCTTTACCTGTAGGGGGTAAAGATACGCATGCAGTTATTTCTGCACATAGGGGGTTGCCAAGTGCAACATTGTTTACTGATTTGGATCAAGTTAAAAAGGGAGACCACTTTTTGGTCCATATTTTGAATAAAACGTTATGTTATGAAGTTGATAGTATTGTTGAAACTGAACCTGATGATACATCAGCTTTGGCTGTGCAAGAGGGAAAAGATTTAGTTTCGTTGCTCACATGTACACCTTATGGTGTGAATACTCAACGTTTGATTGTAACAGGTCATCGTGTTTCTTATAACAAATCTGTTGTAAATAAGGAAAAGAAAAATGGTTTTACAAGTCTTCATACGAATTATTTGTTATGGGTTATTGTTGGTTTAGCTGTTACTGGTGGTTTTATCTTTATTTTATATAAAAAGGATAAAAAGATGAGATCTAAGGAGTAGTTATATGAAAAAGAGATTACCGAGTATTTTGGTTGGATTGTTATTCTTAGTTGGGTTGGGTATTATGATTTATCCTACTGTTTCTAATCAATGGAATACTTATCGACAAAATAAATTGATTAGTAATTATGAAAAAATAGTTGATGATATGTCTGATGAAGACTTTAGTCAAGAATGGCAAAATGCACAAGCATTTAATGAAACAATAAGTGGGAATAATGTTTTTGCTGATGTGTTTGGTGAAAAGTCCAAGGATAGTGAAAATAGTGAATATAATCGAGTTTTAAATATGAATAATGATGGAATCATGGGATATATTTCTATTCCTGAAATCAATATTAAATTAGCCATTTATCATGGGACAAGTGATGATGTTTTACAAACGGGTGTTGGTCATATTAATGGGTCTAAACTTCCTATTGGAGGTGAAAGTACACATTGTGTTTTAGCAGCGCATAGAGGTCTTCCTAGTGCAGAGTTGTTTACTGATATTGATCAACTACAAACAGGTGATAAATTTTATTTGCATATTTTAGATAAGGTTTTAGCTTATGAAGTAGATCAAATTTTACCAATGGTTGATAAAGATGATCATCAAACTTTACAAAATGCTTTGTCTATTACTGAGGGTCAAGATTATGTTTCATTATTTACTTGTACACCTTATGGAGTGAATAGTCATCGTTTAATTGTAAGAGGACATCGTGTTGAATATAATGGTGAAGAAGATGTTAAACAATCTGTTGGAGATAGAATGTTAGAGTCTATTAAAAACTATTATATGTTGATTTTAGTTTTAGGTTTATCAATTACGATACTTGTTATTATTATAATGAGATATGTTTTTAATAAAAAGAAATAAGGGAGGATATGAGGATGAAAAAGAAATTTTGTAAGTTATCGGCTATCTTTATAGCGTTGATAATGATGTTTACGGTTGTTGTTTTACCAAGTGTTGAAGCGGCATTACCTGTAGATGTTAATAAAAAATGTAGTTTAGAAATTTCAATTAGCTCTCATAGTTATGCTGAGGATTTGTCGAAAAATGATGTTCAGGTGGATCTTTATAAGGTTGCTTCTATTAGCCAAGGTGGCAATTATACAGGTTTAGATGCATTTAAAGACATTGATTGGTCAACTGTTAAATATGATGCAACTCAATCAGCGAAGACTTGGAAACAAAGAGCAAGTGAAGCTTCTAAAGTCATTAAAGATGCGACTCCAGCTTATACAGCAACTTTAAAAGGCGGATATGTTAAGCTAACAAATTTACAAACAGGACTTTATTTAGTTGTTGTTAATGATATGAATAGTCAATATTATTCTTATAAGTTTACACCTTATTTAGTTTCTCTTCCAAATAATTATTATTATACAACTAAAAAGGATGATACATGGTATTATGATTTAGTTGGTTCGAAAGCTATTGGTATTAAAGCTGATCGAGAACTAAGAATGAGTTCTATTCAAATTACTAAAAAATTAACAAGTCAAAATACAACTTTAACAACAAATGCAACATTTGTTTATCAAGTTGATATTGAAACAATTGAAAATCAAAAAGAAACAAGATTTATTACTTTAAATTTTGATGAAGTAAAAGAGAAAACAATTAGAATTGCCGATATTCCAGCAGGTTCAAAAGTAACTGTTACGGAAGTTTATACAGGAGCTGGTTATGAAATTGTTGGTGATTCTAAAAAAGTTTTGGAATCATTAGTGGCAGATGAAGATAGTCAAGAGATTGCAACGGCAAGTTTTGAAAATAAAGCTTCTAATGAAATTCATGGTGGTTATGGAATTGTTAATAATTATAAATATTCAAAAGAAGATCAAGATTATACAGTTAAACAAAGTAAAGAAAATAAGACAGTTCAAGAGTAGGAGGATAGAGATATGAGAAAATTAAACAAAAAATTAGTATTATCTATTGTTGCTCTTGTGATGATTTCTACTTTAGGTATTGGTAAAGCTTTGGGATATTTTACGACTCATACGAATGCAACTGGTGGATATAAAATGGATTTAGGTTTTACAGATACGAAGATTGAGGAAGATGTTGATAAAGATGGAAAACATGTTGTGATTACTAATGTTGGTGATTATGATTGTTTTGTGAGAATTAAAGTTTTTGCAGCGGATAACCTTAAAATTAAATATAATTTAGGTAAAGATTGGCAAGAAAGTGATGATGGGTATATTTATTATAATAAAGTGCTTTCTTCTAAAGATAAAACAAGTGAATTAAATATTAAATATACACTACCTGAAGTAAATGATGATAATAAGGATAAAGATTATAATATCGTTGTTATTCAAGAATTTACACCGGTTGTTTATGATGATCAAGGAAACTTAATTGCTAATTGGCAACAAGTTTATGAAACAGAGTAGGAGGTTATGGTAATGAAAAAAGTGAAATCGATTTTTATGAAACCTACAATCCTTCTTGGTATAGCTGCTGTTTTATTACTTGGAAGTGGTGTAGGAAGTGCACGTGCAGCACTCACATATTATAGTGATCAATATTCAGCTTCTATGGATATGTCTACAATTGGAGTTTCTTTAAAGGAGAATGGAAAGGTTGTTAGTTCAAAGACGTATGATGATCAAGGAGATGCAACAACTAATGGTGAAGGTAAACTTCTTCAAAATTTATTAAAAGATGATGAAAAGTTTGTTTTAGGAAAAACTTATGATGAAAAGTTAGCTGTAGAAAACAGTGGTAATATTGATACTTTCGTAAGAGTTGTTTTAACAAAGAGTTGGCAAGATAAAGAAGGGAAAAATGTTGATTTATCACCAGCATTGATTGAATTAGGATTTAATCAAGATGGATGGGTCATTAATGAGGCTCAATCGACAGATGAACGTGTTGTTTTATATTATACAAAGGTAGTTGAAAGTAAGAAAACAACACCGGATTTTATGAAAACTATTCGTATTAGTAATCAATTGTCAACAATGTATACGAAAGTAGAAGACGAAAAAACAATTAAATATCAGTATACTTATAATGGATATACATTTACATTAGATGCAGAAGTTGATGCAGTACAAACTCATAATGCGAAAGATGCTATTAAGAGTGCTTGGGGAATTGATGTGAATGTTAATGACGATGAAACTGAATTGAGTTTAGGATAGGAGGGTACAGATGATGAAAAAAAGAATTTTGTGCCTTGCTATGGCACTTATGATGATGGTTGGTACTTTTTCAACAGTTCAAGCTAAAGAATTAGTAGGAAAAGATCATTGGAAAGTTTCATTTGATGGTAGCCAAATGACAACTAATTTTGGTAAAGATCAAATGAATGATGAATTAAGTAATATTCAGCCTGGAGATTCAATGACTTTAAAAGTTAAAATCGAAAATAAAAATAGTCAATATACTGATTGGTATATGACAAATGAAATTATTAAGACATTGGAAGATGGATCAAAGGCAACTAATGGTGCTTATGAGTATCGTCTAGCTTATGTAGATAGTCAAAATAATGAAAATTTAATTTATGACAGTTCTACTGTTGGAGGAGATAGTTCACAAGGGTTAAAAGAAATTAAAGGTCTTGATGATTATTTCTATTTAGGAAGATTGGCTAAAAATGATGTTGGGTATGTCACACTTACACTAAGTGTTGATGGAGAAACACAAGGTAATAGTTATCAAGCGACAATGGCACAATTGGAAATGAATTTCGCTGTAGAAAACGTCTCTAATCCAGCAGTAACTGTTAATAAAATAGAACATAAAAATGTTTATTCTACTGTTAAAACGGGAGATAGTACAAATATTTTATGGTATTGTGCATTAGGTTTAGTAAGTGGTTTGTTACTCATTATCCTTGCAATTTTCTTTAAGAAAAAATCAAAAGATGAAAAGAAAGGAGAATAAATGATGAAGCGATTAAAAAAATTATTTATCATGATGATGTCTTTGACAGTTTTCCTTTCTCTTGCTTATACACAAGTCTGTGCATATGGATATAAAGTTACTTTATATACTGGTAATCAAGGAACAATTAATAGTCAAAATGAAATGAGTATAAATGTTTCTAAAGGACAAATGGTTTCTTTAGATCTATCACAAATAGAATTACCTCAAGATAGTAAATACTATGTTAAAGGTATTCGTTTGAGTGGGCATGATAGTGTTGATAATTTGGATCCTGCAACTTTTGTAGTTAATGGTGATTTAGATTATGTTGTTGTTTATGGAGTAAAAGGTAATCAGGTTTCTTATACGATACGTTATGTAGATGAAAATGGTAAGCAATTATCTGAAGATACCGTTTTATATGGAAATGTAGGAGATAAACCGGTTGTAGCTTATAAATATATTGATAGTTATATACCTCAATCCTATGCTCTTACAAAAACACTTGTTGAAAATGAGAAAGAAAATGTCTTCACATTTACTTATAAACCAGGTGAAACGGGTGAAATAATAGAAAATACAAATATTGTTACAACAGTTATTTCAACAACACCTTCAACAAATGCAAATCAAGGTAATAATGGAACAGGAAATGCAACAGGTGTAACACAAAATAATGATGGGGATACGACAACAGCTGGAGATGAAGATGTTCCACAAGGTTTAGTTGATTTAGATGATGAAGATACACCAAAATCTAATATTTCAGTTAATAATGAAAAAAATAGTTCAACACCAATTTATGCAGGTATAGCAATCTCGCTTGCAGCAATTGTAGGAATTATTGTAGCATTTATGACAATTAGAAAGAAAAGAGTTTAATGTCACAAAAGAAAAAGAACCCAGTAGCTACAGTATGTAGCTTGCTGGGTACTATTTTATTAATTGTTTTAATATTAGGGTGTATACCATTAACTGTTCCTAAAGCATTTGGATATAATATTTATACTGTCATTAGTGGTAGTATGGAACCTGCAATTCCTGTAGGTAGTCTTGTTTATGTAAAGTATCAAGAACCTGAAACAATTCAAAAAAAAGATGTTATTGCATTTTATGGTGCTAAAGATGCTTCTTCTATAGTGACACATAGAGTTGTTACGAATAAAAAACTTTCTGGTGAATTTATTACAAAAGGAGATGCAAATCAAACAAAAGATATGAACCCTGTAAATTATAATAATTATATGGGTAAAGTTGTTTTATCAATTCCTGTCATTGGTGGTATTGCACAATCTTTGACAACAGGTAGTGGTAAAATTGCTTTATTTTGTTTAATAGCATTTATTCTATTATTAGAAATTTTAGGAAGTTTGTTACATAAAGTAGAATTTAAAAAATAGTCCAAAAAAAGAAGGAAAAGAGAAAGATAAAATAATAAAAAAGAAATATTTGTGAATTAAATGTGAGACAAATGTGAGACAAATTATCTTTAAACATATGATACAATTAAATCAAGAAAGCTCCTTACATCAATAGTGAAGAAGATGTTTTAAAAATTATTTGTTAATAAAAACCCATTTTTATTTTAGAAAATGGGCTCTAATTTTACAATTTCTTTTTTAACATTTCTTCATTTGTAGCGTAGTTCAATGCAGTTTCTTTTGTGATTTTTCCTTCTTTATAGAGATTGAGTAAGCTCATATCAGTTGAAATCATATCAGGTTTATTAGATGCGTAAAGGATACCATCAATTTGAGGTATTTTATGATCTCTAATCATATTACGAATTGCAGGTGTAACTGTCATAATTTCAAAGACAGGAATCAGTTCTCCATTAATATCAGGAACGAGTTGTTGAGTAACAATGGCCTGTAATACCATTGAGAGTTGTACAGCAATTTGTCTTTGTTGGCTTGCTGGAAAAACATCAATAATACGATCTATTGTGTTAGCTGCACCAATTGTATGTAAGGTAGAAAAAACAAGATGACCGGTTTCTGCTGCTGTCATAGTTACATCTATTGTTTCATAATCTCGCATTTCTCCTAGTAAAATAACGTCAGGACTTTGTCGTAGTGAAGCACGTAATGCGACTACATAGCTTTTGGTATCAACTTTTACTTCTCTTTGACTTACAATGCTTTTTTGGTGTCTATGTAAAAATTCAATAGGATCTTCTAGTGTAATAATATGTTTTTCTTGTGTTTTGTTAATTTCATTAATAATACAAGCAAGTGTTGTTGATTTACCACTTCCTGCAGGTCCAGTAATTAAGACAAGACCTTTAGACAATTTAGAAAAATCAATAATTTGTTGAGGAATACCTATAAGTTCAGGTTGTGGTAAATCGAAAGTGATGATTCTTACAACAGCAGATAAGGCACCTCTTTGCTTATAGGAACTTACACGAAAACGAGAAATTCCTGGTAATGCAAAGGAAAAATCATCATCACCTTTTTCTTCTAGAATATTAATATCTCTATTGCCAGCAAGTTCATATATTTCTTCTAGATATTTTTTTGTTTGAGGTGGCATAAGTTTTTCTTCATTTTCATGATGAATAGAACCATTTGCACGATAAGAGATAGGCAAACCAGCGACAATAAATATGTCTGAAGCATGTGCTTCGACAGCTTTTTCTAATAAATTTACAATATTCATAATACTCTCCTATTCACTTCCTAAAAGAGGAAGTGTACTTTCATTTTTCCATTCTTTGGAAGTTACTTCTTGCCATTTAATAATTTTATATCTGTCTTGATCTTGAGTTAATTGAATTTCAACATCTAAATCTTGATATTGATCAATGTTTTCTTTAAATGAAATGTAAGTATTATTATCTTTTAAAGAAATTTCTATATTTTTAAGAGAAGATAAATCTTTATGGCTAATGATTGCTTGATCAATTTCTTTTAATTGTTTTTGTGCATGAGAATAAGCTAAATAATAATTTTCAGTTTTTAAAACAGCTTTATCTGTATATTTTTGATCTCTTAGAGAACTAGACAAAGAAAGTGTTGAAAAAACAATTAAACAAATAACAATAAAAACAACAAGTAATAAAGAAGTTCCCATATTAATAATTGGAAAAGATTTTTTATGATTCATGGTTATCCTCCTTTATATATTGATCACTTGTAATAGAATAAATCTTTTTGTGGTAATGATAGACTCTTACATGAATTGTTTCTATTGAATCTTTATCACTACAATAAATTTTAATAGAATAAGTTGAATTCTTTTTATGACAATCTTTCCAGTTTTTATCATAATAATGAATATATTCTTGATTAACTTGATAAATTGTAGGATCATTTAAAAATTCTTCTACATAGCCTGTTGCTAAATTCATAGAAATATTGATATCATTTGTTTCTTTAGATAAAGAATGGGCTTTAACGAAAAATTGAACACATATACTTGATGCTAAAGCAAAAAAAGCAATGGCAATTACTAATTCGAAAATAAAAGTATGTGTTTGTCTATTAATATTTTTCATTTTAGACCTCCTTTATTTTGATTGGATTGCAACATTTGTATTAATTTCTTTATGATCTACAATACATGAAAAATGGTATAAATAAGGATTGATTTGTTGCATTTTTAAATGTGATACAGGCATTATTTTTTTACCATCATCTTTATCAAATTCAAGTTGATTAGAAATAAATAACTCTTTTAAATAACCCTTATCTTCATAAAGATAAGTTGTATATTTGCCTTGACTATAAGATGACTTTAATACCAAAACATCTTTTTGATCAATTTGTTGTAATGAAACACTGTCTATCAAATCATTTTGATGTATTTTTTGAGTAATATAGGATAGAGCAGTGCGTGTTTGATAATTACTTTGTTCTAATTGAACGGTCTTTCTATACGTATGAAAAGAAAGAATTAAAACAATAAAACAACTACTGATAAAAACAAAGAATAAAGCAATTGGAAAAATCATATCAATTACATGTTTATTTTTATTCATATGCTCCCTCCTTCCTGATGACAACGATATCAGGAGCAATATTTTCACCGAGCACTTGATAATCTACAAAAAAGATTTTCTTATTATAAGTTAAACCGTATTCTTTTTCTAAAACATTTAAACTTTCTGGATAGTGACCAACAAGAACATAATACTGACTAACGCATCTTTCAATGGCCGTTTCTAAATTGGTTTGTTGTTCATCTATAGATTGTTTAGACATAGATTGAACACCATAATTAAATAGACCAGCAACACTTAAAAAAATAATGACAGAAATAACAATATTTTTAAAAGGATGATTTCTTTTTTGATTTGTGAATCTCATAAAAAGTACCTCCCTATATATTTGACATAATTCCTAAAAGTGGCAACATGACAGATAATAAGATAACTCCAACAATAATAGAAAGGATAATAACAAGTGTTGGTTCTAAAATATTAATATACGAGCTTATTTTTTCATCAATTTCATCTTCTAATTGATTAGCAATATCATCCATAATAGAATCTACTTTACCGGCTTTTTCAGCAATATTCAACATTCTAGCTTGAACACCAGTAAAAATATGACTATCATGAAAAGCTTTTGCTAGACTCGATCCTTCATCTAAAAGATTTTGGCAATCATTGATTTCTTTTTGAAAATGTTTGTCATAAATAAGTTCTTTGGATAATTCGATACAACGATCAAAAGGGAGCCCACTTTTTAAAGAAAGAGACATTCCTCCAGCTAAACGACAAGCATATATTTTATGAAATAAATTTTTTATACCTTTAAAATGATAGAAAATAGTTTTAAATTTTTCTTTTCCTTTTTTATTGTGTAATAAATAAAAGATAAAACCAATTACAATTAATAAAATAATAATAAAAACAGCAGCATACTTAGATAAAGTATTTCCAAGTAAAAGAATTCCTTTAGATAATCCAGTCATCTCATGACCTAATTGTTGAAAAACTTGATTAAAAATAGGCATTACTTTTGTCATTAAAATAACAATAATGACAACCATCATCAAAATCATGATCATTGGATAAGTAATAGCATTCTTTATACTTTGTAAAATCATTTCTTCTCTTTGATAATGATGAGACAATGCATCCATAACTTCATCATTTCTTCCAGTTTCTTCACCGATTTCTAGCATCTGGATCATATAATCAGGAAAAACAGATGTTTTCTTTAAAGATATAGCAAGTGAAGATGTCATTGTTAAATCTTCATAGATTTTTTCTAAAAGTTGTTTTTCATTTTCATTTTGACTATCTTCTATCATCATAGAAATACCTTCTATTGGTGAAATACCAGCTTTTAAAATCATAGACATTTGTTTACAAAAGCTAGATAATTCTAAATTTGTAAGTACTTCATTCTTTTTATTCATAAATATCATCCCCTCTAATATGTATATTTTACTATATATTTACTACCATCACCGATATATTTTTTTACATCTTTACTTTTATTATTCGCTCCTAAAGTTGGGTCTAATAAAGACCAGTCTTTGCCATCAAATTCAATAATATTGTCTATCCAACCAGTTTCATCTACATAACAACTAATCCAGGCATGATATACTTCACCAACATAACCTACTTCGAGTTTTGTAGGAATTCCTTGAGATCTAAGCATCGCACAAGTTAAAGAGGCATAGTCGAAACAAATACCTGTTTTATCATTTAATGTTTGATCAGGATCAGGGACATAACCATATTGTACATTATTTGCTTTTTCTTTATCATATTTTATATTTTTAATAATGTAATTATAAACATTTGAAACAACATCTAAAGATGAATAGCATTTTTTAGCGAGTTGTTGTGCTTTTTTGACACAAAGAGAATCTTTATTAAATGAAATATAATAATTAGAATAAAGAAATGGTAGATACTCGTTTTCTAAAGAGACATCTATTTGTTGTGTAAAACAAGTTGCATAGAGATTTTTAGTCAGATCAACGGATTCTAAAACAGTTATTTTATAAGTACCATTTCCTCCTGGTAAAGGATATGTAACAAATTGATTTAAATACGTAACAGGATATGTATAATTATTTTGATCAGGAGAGGTTACTTGTATTTTAACTTTTTCATTATGTCCACTATAATTAACCATAATATATCCTGAAGATGTATGTGACGCATCAACACTTACGTTATTTTCTTGATAAGTAACTTGATAGTCGGTAGAAGGTAAATATAATTGTGGAGATGAATCACGTAATTTTTTTGATTCCTTTTTTGAATCATTGTTTGAACAGCCGGTAATACAAAAAAGACATGTAATTGTAGAAATAAAAAAAATAAATAATTTTTTTATTTTCATAAAATGCCCCCTTTGCTTATTCATCATTTATTATATCATATTCAAAGGAAGTTTGTCATAAATAGAAAGCTGATGTACAATAATAAAGAAATGAGGTGATCATCATCGCAAATTCAGGTAAAAGATGTTTATGTAGATGTATAAAGTCAATGAACATCATTATTGGAAAAGAAGAAAATACTTTATTTGAAAAAGGAGCAATCTATGATTGTGTTATTAAAGGAGAAATAAATGAACAACTTTATTATAAAGTATATGGTGATGAGTTCACTTTATCTTGTACAGAAAAAGAATTCCATCAAAATTTTTTGATTATCAAACATAAAAAGACGAATGAAGGAAAGTAGAAATTTTGAATTTTATAAGAAGTATGATAAAATAAGTTGCATAAAAAGGAGTAAAGAATATGGAACGTGTATATTATATTGATCATGTAAGTAATGATGATATTAATGCTTTATCTTTAAAGTTAAATAGTATGCAAGAAGTGTCACATATTAAAATAAATAAGGATTCTATTTCGTTTAATTGTGCACGACCAGATAATATACAAAACTATTTAGATGAATCAAAGATGGATTATGTACTTCAAGAAATGGTCAATCGAAAGAAAAGAGAGTATGTTTCTAATCAAGCAAAAGTAGAAAAAATCTTCATGTTTACGAATTTGGAAAATGAAGAAGATGCACACGAAATACAAAACATTCTTTCTAAATATAGTGTTTATGAAAATGTTCAATTAGATTTTCAAAACAAACTTTTAACATTAACAACTTCAGCAAAAGCATTACCTCGTATTTCACGTATTGTTGAAAATGTTAATCCTGAAATACAAGTAGAACAATGGAAAAAGCCCTTTAAATCACAAGATTTATTTAATGAAAAATATGTACAAAAGTATGCAAGAATTGCTTTATTATGTGTAGGTATTGCACTTGGATTGGTTACTTTTGGAGATACTTCATTTTTAACTTATGTAGGATGGATGATAGCTTTACTTATTTGTAATGAAAAAGTACTTGTTGAAGCTAAAAGAGATTTACAGTTAAAAAATTATTTATCAGAAAATAATATCTTTTTATTAGCTTGTTTTATGGGATGGATCTATGGAGCATTTATTGAAGCGTTGGTTGTTTCTATCATGTATCAAGCTGGTAAACAATTGATTATGCAAGTAACACAATGGTCTATGGAAAAGATCGATGATTTAGTAGCGCATCAAAACTTAGGAAGAAGATTACGTAAAGGAAAAGAAGAAATGATTCCTTTAGGTGACTTTGATATTGGAGATGTTATCGTTGTCAATGAGGGTGAAACCATTCCTTTAGGTGGTAAAATTATTAAGGGAAATGCTAAATTGGATGTTTATGCCATTGATGGTAGTGATGTATGTATTAAATCAAAAATTGGAAATGAAGTTTATAGTGGAACTGTTGTTACAGAAGGATATTTACATGTAAAAACAACAGCTTTATATGAAGATTCAGCAATGTCTAAAGTTTTAGATATTGCGATGAATGCACCAATGTCTTCATCACATACAGAAAAAATTATTTTTAAAGTTTCTGATGTTTATTCTAAAGCTTTAATTATTGTTGGTTTAGTATGCTGTGTTGTTTTACCATTAATAAATTTAACAGATAATTTAAAATATATGTATTTAGGAATTATTATGTTGACTGTTTCTGGAAGTTTTGCCTATGTTCAAGGAGCATCCTTTACTTTACTTGCGGGAATAGCTAAAGCATTCTCTAAAAAAATTGCGATTAAAGAAAATAGCGGGTTGGATGATTTAAATACATGTACAACAATTATCTATGATCGTTTTGATGGTATTGAAACAACAGAAGAAGAAATGGATCTTTTTGAAAAAATAAAAGGATTACATAAATCATTGATTATTTTTAATGACGGACCGGTTGATTTAGAAAATGATGAATATACAATTTATAACAATTATAGTGTTGAACAAAAATTAAAAGTTATGGATAAAACACTTGTTGCTGGACCTGTTGCTTATATTGGAGATTGTGATAAAGATATTGCTTTACTTCAAAAGGCTTCTGTTGCCATTTCTCGTGGTGGTGTGCATAATGAAAAAGTACAACGTAATAGTGATATTATGTTGACGGATTCTAATTTTGATACAATTATTGATTTATTAAAAATAGCTAGAAAACAAAAGAGTATTAATATTGGAAATACTTTTATTGGGATTGTGATTAGCTTGCTTGTTGTATTATTAGCAGTTATTTCATTTATTCCTTGGTGGGTAGCTTGTTTAATTTATATTTTAGAATCAATACTTGTTTTATTGAATTCACAAAATATTGTAAGAATGTAAAATGCAAAGATTTCTTTGCATTTTTTTAGGAGAAAAAAATGAAAGTAAAAAAAGAAATGTTATTAATGGATTATCTATTATTATCTTATAATCGCAAAAATGCTAAAAACTTATTAAAATATAAACAAGTTTATGTAAATAACCAACAAATTAGTCAGTTTGATTATTTATTACATGAAAATGACCAAGTAGAAATCAAAAAAGAAAATACATCTTCATTAGAGATTTTATATGAAGATCAAGAATTTGTTGTAATCAATAAACCTTCTGGTTTATTAAGCATGTCAGATGGTAAAGAAAAAGAAAAAACAGCTTATCATTATGTAAGTGAATATTTAAAAAAACAAGACAGAAAACAAAAAGTATTTATTGTTCATCGTTTAGATCGAGAAACATCTGGTGTTTTAATGTTTTGTAAAAATGAAAAAATAAGAGATTTATTACAAAAAGATTGGAATAAAATCGTTTATTTAAGAGGCTATATGGCTTTAGTAGAAGGTAAAGGCTTAAAAAATGGAACATTAAAAAACTATTTGGCAGAAAGTAAAAGTCAACAAGTTTATGTTACAAGTAAAGAAAAAGGGAAACTTGCGATTACGCATTATAAAGCCATTAAAGAAATGAAAAACCAAACCCTTTTAGAAATACAATTAGATACAGGTAGAAAAAATCAAATCAGAGTTCAATTATCAAATATTCATCATCCAATTGTTGGCGATAAAAAATATGGAGCAACAATGAATCCACTGAAAAGGCTTGGATTACATGCACATGCATTTGGTTTTATTCATCCTGTTACTAAAAAGAAATATGAATTTAAGGTGGATTGTCCAAAAGGATTTTATGGTAAAAAATAAGAGGTGAAGAAAATGGAATCTATGATTGAGTTTGTACATCAAAGGATAAAAAAACATAAATATCAAAACGGGATTGATTTTACGATGGGAAATGGTCATGATACACTGTTTTTAAGTGATTATTGTCATCATGTTTATAGTTATGATATTCAATCATTAGCGTTAAATAATACAAAAGAATTAGTAAAGAGAAAAAAGAATATTACTTTATTTTTAAAAAGTCATGAATATTTTGATGAAGATGTTCGAGATTTTGAGGTTGGAATTTTTAATCTAGGTTATTTACCAGGTGGCAATCATGAATGTGTAACACAGTATGAAACAACCTTAAAAACAATAAAAAAAGCTTTGGAACATTTAGTCAAAGGTGGATGTTTGTATGTGGTTGTTTATATTGGACATGATCAAGGGAAAGAAAGTACAAATTTGGATGCATATTTTCGTACTTTAGATCATAAACTATATAATGTAGCAAAGTTTGAGATGATGAATAAAAACAATTCGCCATATGTTGTTATTATTGAAAAAAGGTAAATCAAATCAGTAAAAACGTGCTATAATAAATATATAGAAAAGGGGAGATTATTATGGCAAAAAAAGTGAATATTGAAATTACAAATCCTGTAGGTCTTTATGCTTCTCCAGCTACTGAATTAGTGGATGCGGTTAAACTTTATAAAAGTCATGTGACGCTCAATTATAATGAAAAATCAGTAAATATGAAGTCTTTAATGGGTGTTTTGTCTCTTGGAATTCCTCATAAGGCAAAAATTGAAATTGTTGTAGAAGGTGAAGATGAAGGTACAGCAATGGATATGATTGTTGAAAAAATCAAATCACTTGAAATTGGAACGATCCAATAATAAAAATACGCAAAAGCGTATTTTTATTTTATCTTTTTAATATCCATATCTTTAGGTAAAACAAGACTTAGAATAATTGAAACAACAAAAACAACAGCAACGCAATTTCCAGCAAAAACATCTTGAATGATTTGTGGAAAAATATGCCCAATATTAGCTTCTGTTCCTGAAGTAAATCCAATTCCAACAGTTAATGATAAAGCAACAATTGTTACATTTCTTTGATTAAATACAGCTTTAGAAATCATTTCAATTCCACTTGTAAGAATAGTACCAAACATCATAATTGTACAACCACCTAAAACAGATTCAGGCAATGATGAAAAGAAATTACCAATAGGTGGAAGTAAACCGGCTAAAATCATACAAATAGCTCCTGTAGCAATCGTAAAACGATTGACGAATTTTGTCATATTGATTGAACCAACATTTTGACTAAAAGAAGTAATCGGTGGACAACCAAATAATGATGAAATAGAACTACAAAAACCATCACAAGCTAAAGAACCAGAAATTTCTTCTTCTGTAACTTCACGGTTTAATCCTGAGTTTACAAGGGCTGAGTATCACCAATCGTTTCAGCAGCTGAAACTAAGAAAATAACGACGACAGCGATAATCGCGCCAAGATCAAACTTTATTTTAAAAGGAAATAGATGAGGTAAAGCAATCAATCCACCATTAAAAATAACAGATAAATCTACTTTTCCCATAAAAATAGCAAGAATATAGCCAACAATTAAACCAAATAAAACAGATAATTGTTTCCAATATGATTTTGCGAAAATATTAAATAATAAACAAGCTACTAAAGTGATAATCCCTAAAAGTAAATTTTTAGCAGAGCCAAAACTTTCACTGTAACCTCCACCAAAAGAACGTGTTCCAACAGAAAAAAGTGAAAAACCAATGGACGTAACAACAGATGCAGCAACGATAGGTGTAATAATTTTTTTCCAATAACGTGCAAGTAGTCCTAAGCAACCTTCAATTAGTCCACCTATTAAAACTGCACCCATGAATCATAAGTAGCACCTACATAGGTTAAGATAGCTACAAAAGCAAAGCTGACACCCATAACAATAGGTAAACGTGAACCGATTTTCCAAATAGGATATAATTGAATCAAAGTTGTAATTCCTGCAATAAACATTGCATTTTGTAATAAAAATGCAATTTCTGTTTGTTTTAAACCAGATGCAAGACCAATTAAAGTAATTGGTGAAAGGTTAGCAACAAACATTGCTAAGATATGCTGCAATCCAAAAGGAATTGCTTTTAAAATTGGAACTTTACCATCTAATTTGTAAAGATTTTCCATACTTGTATTGTTTTCTTTTATAATTTCCCCCTTATTAATAAAAGGTAGTGAATTCTAATATGTCTTTATAAGAAAAATGATAATTTTCAAAAAAAGAGAACGTTTTTTTTAGAAATTTGAAGGAGATAAAAAAGTGTGGTATAGTGTAAAAGAAATAAAGAGTGAAGGGGAATGAAGTTTATGGAAAACTTTATAAAGTTAATGTTGGCATTTGGTATTGGACTTTTATTAGTTTTACTTGCAATGCCTAAAGTCATCCCATTTCTACATAAAATGAAATTTGGACAAGTAGAAAGAGAAGAGGGATTAGAATCACATAAGAAAAAAGGTGGAACACCTACAATGGGTGGTGTTGTTTTTGTTTTAGCGGCAGTGATTGCGGCGTTTGTTGTAAATTATAAAAATATAACAAATCCTAATTTGATTTTAATTACAATTGTTTTAGTAGGTTATAGTTTAATTGGATTTATTGACGATGCTTTAATTATTTTAAAACATCAAAATGAAGGATTGAAAGCATGGCAAAAATTCTTGATGCAAGCTATTTTGGCAGTAGGATGTTATTTGTATCTAGAAAATTTTGTACCTGGTTTTACAACAGAAGTGACTATTCCAATTGTGAAAGTAAATATTGATTTTGGTTGGTTCTATGCTGTTTTAGTATTTATTATGTTTACCGGTGAAAGTAATGGTGTTAATTTATCTGATGGTTTGGATGGTCTTGCGACAGGTCTTTCAATGGTTGCAATTGCACCATTTATCATCTATGCTATTATGATTAAAGATTATACGATTGCAAGTTATGCTACAGCAATGGTTGGAGCATTACTTGGATTTATGTATTTTAACTATCATCCTGCACGTATTTTTATGGGAGATGTTGGTTCTCTTGGACTTGGTGGATTTTTAGCTATTTTAGCAATCCTAACAAAACAAGAATTATTGTTAATTGTTGTTGGTGGTGTCTTCTTAATGGAAACTTTATCAGTAATTATTCAAGTTGTTTCTTTTAAAACAAGAGGAAAACGTGTCTTTAAAATGGCACCAATTCATCATCATTTTGAAATGTTAGGTTGGTCTGAACAACAAGTAACGATTTCATTTTGGTTTATTGGATTTATTTGTGGTATTATCGCTATTGTGATAGGAGTTATGTAAAATGTTAACAGGGAAAAAGGTTTTAGTGATTGGTCTTGCTAGAAGTGGTAAGGCAGCAGTCAAGTTATTACAAAAGTTAAATGCAACAATTACAATCAATGAAGGAAAAGAATTAGAAAAGATTGAAGGATATCAAGAATACTTGGATGCAGGTATTGAAATTATTGCTGGTGGACATCCAGATGAACTTTTTGAAAGAGACTTTGATTTTGTTGTTAAAAATCCAGGAATTAATTATCATAAACCTTTTATTTTAAGATTAAAGGAAAGAGGTATTCCTGTTTATACAGAAATTGAATTGGCTTATCAAGTAGCTAAAAAACAACATTATATTGCTGTTACAGGTACAAATGGTAAAACAACAACTGTTACTTTGATTTATGAAATATTAAAAGCACAATATGAACATGTTCATTTTGCAGGTAATATTGGTAAACCTTTATGTGATGTTGTTTTAGAAAATAATTTATTAGAAGAAGAAAATCATTATATTGTTATTGAAATGTCTAATTTCCAATTACTAGATATTGATAAATTTAGACCAGAAATTTCAACTGTTATTAATTTAACACCTGATCATTTAGATTATATGGCTTCATTAGATGAATATTATGCTTCTAAGATGCGTATTTATGAAAATTGTGAAAGTGATGATGAAGTTTTTGTTAATAATATTGATGATGAAACTTTACAAGAATATTTACAAAGATATCATGTTTATTGTTGTGTTTTAACACAATCTTTAAATAAACCAGCTGATTGTAGCATTATTGATCAAGCGATTTATTTTAGAGGGGAACATATTATTGATTTAAAGGATATTAAGATTGTAGGAGATCATAATGTCCAAAATATTATGATTGCGACTACTATTTGTTTAGTTGCTGGAGTAAGTCCTCGAGTGATTAAAGATGTTGTGAGTCATTTTAAAGGGGTTGAACATCGTATTGAATTCGTTAGAGAATATAATGGTGTTAGAGTTTATAATGATTCAAAAGCAACAAATACAGATGCAAGTATTATTGCTTTAAAAGCTTTTAAACAACCGGTTATTCTATTAATGGGTGGTTTTGATAAAGGATTAGACTTACAAGAAATGTCTACTTATAATTCATGTATTAAAAAGCTCGTGACTTTTGGAGCGGCAGGTAAACGTTTTAAAGAAGATATGCATCATCAAGATGCTTATTATGAAGAAACTTTAAAAGATGCTGTTAATAAAGCATTTGAAATAAGTGAACCAGGAGATATCATCTTACTTTCTCCATCAACAAGTTCATTTGATGAATTCAAGGGTTATGAAGAAAGAGGTAGAATTTTCAAACAATATGTAAATGAAAAATAAGAGAGTACAAAGCATACTCTCTTTTTTTAATATTGATGTAAGGAGCTTTCTTGATTTAATTGCATCATATGTTTAAAGATAATTCGTCTCATATTTGTTTCACATTTAATTCACAAATATTTCTTTTTTATCATTTTATCTTCTTTTTTCCTTCTTTCAATGGACGGATAGTCCAAAAAAAGAAGTCCCTTAGGACTTCTTGAAATACGTTTATAAAGTTTTACTTTTTTAACAATCTTTCTACTAAATCATCATTCACGATTTCATATCCATCAAAATGATAATCATACAATCCTTGACCTTGAGTAATAGAACGTAAATCAATCGCAAATTCTAATATTTCTACTTGAGGAATACGACAAACAAGTTTGATTAAACTATCGTCTAAACTATCAGTTTCAAGGACTTTACCACGTTTTTTATTAACATGTGACATCAAATCACCTAAATATTCTTCATCAATATAAATATTTAAAATGACATAAGGTTCTAATAAACATGGATCAAGATGTTTCATCGCTTCTTTAAAACACATCATAGTTGCTGTTTTAAAAGCTTGTTCACTTGAATCTACACTATGATAAGAACCATCTAATAAAGTAGCTTGTATACCTAAAACAGGATAATGACCAATAACTCCTTCTTTAACACTTTCAATCAATCCTTTTTCAACAGCAGGGAAATAAGCTTTTGGGACAGCCCCACCAAATACTTTTTCTTTAAATGTATAAGATTGACTATAATCTTTTGTTGGTTCAAAAAGAATTTCTACTTCACCATATTGACCATGACCACCTGATTGTTTTTTAAACTTTGTACGTTGAGTATAACTTTTACGAATTGTTTCACGATAAGAAATTTTCATATCACTTAATTTAACATCAATTTTAAATTTAGATTTTAATTTAGCAACAACACTTTCTAAATGAATATCTCCAATACCATAAATACATTGTTGTTTTGTTTCATGATTATTTTCAAATTTTAGAGTTTGGTCTTCTTCTAATAATCTTGTAATACCACTAGCAATCTTTTCTTCATTTGCTTTACCAATAGGTTGAATAGCTTTACCATAATATGGTTTAGAAAAATGAATAGATTGGTATTTCATACGATAATCTAATGTACATAAAGTATCATTTGTTGAAGAATGAGAAAGCTTTGTCATACATCCAATATCACCAGCACATAATTCATCAACTTCAATAAGTTCTTTTCCTCTTTTTATGTAAAGTTTATTCACTTTTTCAACTTCATTTTTATTGACATTTAATAAAGACATTCCTGTTTGAATATGACCTGTACAAACTTTAAAAAGTGATTCTCTTCCTACAAAAGGATCAACAATTGTTTTAAAAATGAATAAAGAAGGTGGTAGACTTTCGTTAAAACCGATGATATCTTCTTCATGTGTATCAATATTTTCTACAATGATAGAATTACATGTATCACCTGCAGCAGGGAAGAAAGCAACCATTGAATTTAATAAAATTTGAATACCAATATTACTTGTTCCACATAAAACAGGAATCAATGTTTGATTCATAACTCCTTGACGTAAAGCCCAAGAAATTTCTTCTTTAGTAAAAGGTTCTTCATTTAGAAATTTTTCTAATAAATCATCATTTGTATTAGCGACAGCTTCATCAATCATTTCTTTGATAGGCATAACTTCATCCATCATATCTTCAGGAATAGGGAAAGGTTCTGTATGTTCTCCTTTAAAAATACGACCTTCCATTTTAGCTACGTTAATATAACCTATCATTTTATCATGATCCATGATAGGAACTTGAATTGGTGCAATTCCTTTACCATAGGCTTTTTTCAATTGATTTAATTTTTCTTTATAATTGGCATCTGGATTATCTAAGCCATTAATATAAATAATTTTAGCTTTATCTTTTGCTCTAAACATGGCTTGCTTTGTACCAATACTGATATCCTTATAAGAAGGAACAACAATGACAGCTGATTCTGCAACGTGTAAAGCAGCTTCTACTTCTCCTACATAATCAAAATTACCAGGAGTATCTAATAAATTAATTTTACAATAATCCCATTCTAAGGGAATAAGTGATAAATTAATTGAAGATTGACGTTTAATTTCTTCAACGTCATAGTCAGAAATAGTTGTTCCTTGACTAATAGTTCCTATTTGTTGAGAAATTCCTGCACGTTTTGCCATGGCTTCAATAACGCTTGTTTTTCCTGAACCAAGATGTCCTAAAACAGCTACATTTCCAATATTATTTGAGTGATATAAATTCATAGACATTCCCCTTTCTTATATAACTATTTATATTATACAATGATTTCTTTATATAAGAAAGCGGTTACAACAAAAAAAGAATAACCTTAGTTATTCTCTAAAATATCTTGTATTGTTTTTTGATTTCCTTTGATTTGTCCTTGAACCATATTTGCTTTACCGCCGCCTTTGATTTCAAAGTGACCTTTTAACTTATTTAAAAGCTCTCTAGAGTCATTGTTACTTGCAATTATAAAACGATAATTTTCATCTTTTCCTACAAAAATAGCTACATAATTAGAACACAATGGAAATAATTGATTTAAATAATATTGTTGTAAAGAACGATCTAGATCATTAGTAAAAATTAAATAATGATCTTGCTGAGATAATGATTGTACTTGTTGATCAATTATTTGTTTTTTTAAGCTTGAAAGTTCTTGTTTTAATTGATTGTTTTCGTTTAAAAGTTGATCAATACCTTTTACAAGGTCATCAGGTGGTAATGAAAGCTTTTGAGAAATATTTATTGCTTGTAGGTGCTTAGCTTGATAATCTACAAAAGCACGATGGCCACATACAAAATAGAGACGAATTCCATTTTTATGTTTCATGGCTTTTAATATTTTAATCATGCCAATTTCACTTGTTGAACGTACATGAGGAGCACAACAAGCGCAACAATCTACACCTTCGATTTCTACCAAACGAATTGCTTCATTGATTTCTTTTTTGCTTCGATAATCATAAAGATCAGCATCCTCTGGATAGAAACAATGAATGACTTTGTTATTTAAAATCACTTCATTGGCCTTAGCTTCTAATATCTGTAACTGTTGTTCATTTAAAAATCCGTTATAATCCGTTGTAATTTCATGGTCACTTAAATGAAAACCACTATTATCAAAACCAAACATACTTTTTACAAGTCCTGATAAAACATGTTCACCACTATGATTTTGCATATTATTATAACGATAATTGAAATCAATCTTTCCTTTAACACTTCCCGAAAGAGGAGCATTGGTATAATGATGAATTTCTTGATTGATGATTTGTACACCAATGACTTCAACATCATTTAAAGTACCATGATCACAAGTTTGACCACCTTCTTCAGGAAAAAATAAAGTTTGATCTAATACAATATCATAATCATTTTCTCTTTTTGTACATGTTATGACTTGAGCTTCAAAAATTGTCAGATAAGCATCTTTGTCATAAAGTTTAATTGTCATATTATCACATCCATTCTTTCAAATCATACCATATTTAAATAGATTTGATAATATTATACATAATACCGATTTCAATCAAAGTAACAAGTAAAGAAGTCCCTCCATAAGACATTAAAGGTAAAGTTACACCTGTAACAGGAAATAATCCAACAACGACCCCTAAGTTAATGATAGTTTGTATTCCAATCATGGAAGTCATACCGATCATTAAAAAACTTCCAAAGAGATCGTCTACTTTTTTTGCATAATTGAAACAAGTAATAAATAAGTAAGCATATAAAAGAATTAATAAAATCCCTCCTATAAAACCAAATTCTTCTAAATAAATAGCAAAAATAAAGTCTGTTTGTGGTTCTGGTAAATAAAAATGTTTTTGAATGCTTTGATCAAAACCACTTCCTAAAATTCCTCCAGGACCAATAGCATAGAGTGATTGAATCATTTGAAATCCTGATCCTAATGGATCTTGAAAAGGATCTAAAAAAGCAAAAATTCTTTTCATTCGATAAGGGGCAGAAATAATCATTAAAATAATCATTAAAATTCCAGATAGTCCTAAAAAAATAATATATCGAAACGGGAAAGGGGTAATAATAATCATTAAAAGAATACTGCAACACATGACAAAGCCACTTCCAAAATCAGGTTGTAACATAATAAGAAAAAAGCCGATTCCCATAACAATAAGTGGTTTTAAACAATAACGTAGTTTTTTCATTTGGTGATAATGATGGCTGATATAGTCACTGACATAAATAATAAGCGCTATTTTATAGATTTCAGAAGGCTGTAAGGCAAAAACTCCTAGATTAAACCAACTTCTTGAACCACCTCTGACAATACCTACTCCAGGAATGAGTACTAGAACTAAAAGAATTGTAGCAAGAATAATAATTTTAAGACTATGTTTTTGATAGAGGTGATAATCTATTTTAGAAAAGAAAAAAAGTAAAAGAAGACCGACTATTACAAAAATAGCTTGTCTTTTAAAATAATAGAAGCTGTCATTTTCTTTATATTGCGCCCATATATGTGAAGAACTATAGACCATTAATAAACCGATAGATAGAATAATAAATACAATAAGAAGTATTTTTCTTTTTTTCATAGTTACCACCGTTTTATTATATGTAAACTAATTTAAATTATTTTATAAAAAGTATATTTTTGATATATAATAAAGACGAGAGGAATGTGATGTTTATGAAATTATTCTTAGTAGAAGATGCTACGATTTATATGATTTTATTACAAAAATTATTAGAAAATGACTTTCAAATCACATTATCCAAAAATATAGCTGACGCTAAAAAAATAATTGAAGATGAAGATTATCAATTTGATGTTATGTTGATTGATTTAATTACGCCAGGGACAATGGATTTGATTAGACAAATAAAAAAGAATAAAAGATTGTCACAAGTTCCTATCGTTGCTTTAACAGCAAGTGATAATCCTAAAGATTTAATACAAGCTTTTGATTATGGTATCTATGATTGTATTCAAAAGCCTATTTATGAAGAAGTAGTTTTACAAAGAGTAAAAAATGCAGCAAGTAATTATTTAAGATTGAAAGAATTAAAGAAATTACGAGAATCTTTAATGAATAATCAACAAATTGATGATTTAACAAAGATATATAAATTTGATACTGCTAAATGGCTTATTGATGAAAAATTAGATGAAAATAAAACAGGTCAAAAAATTTTGTTTGTATTTAAGCTAAAGGGTTTAGAAGAAGTGTACAAACAAGAAGGAAGTCATCGAGGAGATAAATTAGTAAAAGAAATGAGTGATTTCATTTCCATGAATTTTAAAAATATAGATATATTAGGGCGTGTTGATCAAGATGAATTTGTATGTTTTGTTAATCATATGATGTCTAAGGAACTTGCTTATGTAAGAAAAGAAGAACTTCTAAGAATGTTTTCACAAAAGAAATTATCTGATATTTCTGAAAATATGGATTTACAAATAGGATATTGTAGAACTTGTGAAACTGTAAATTATGAAAAAATGTATCAAGCAGCTAAAAAGATGTTAACGAAATAAGAAAATTATTTCGTTTTTTTAATTTTTTAAACAGAAAAAATGATTTTTGTTGTCCATATAAATAATAGAGGGAAGAACAATAGAAACAAAAATCAAACCAAAAAGAATTACGGATTTTAAAAATGACCTTGTCTTTAAATTCATGTTGAGTGATCTCAATGATTCTCGCTGTTATTATTTACTTAAAGTCATTATTGAAGGAATTACGGGTATTAAATGTCAGGAACTCTTTGTCTTAAATAGTGAAGTCAATCCTGAACATCTAAGTAATAAAGATATGGTCTTAGATGTCAGAGTGAAAACAGATGAAGGAAAATTAATCGACATTGAAATGCAAAACAGTGCTCTTACTAAAGAAGTTCATTATCGCTTTCAAATCTATGGAGCTAGAATGATGGATCATCAAGTCAATCGAGGAGATATCTTATACAGTGAAAATGTCCATGAAGTTTACACCATTCTCTTTGTAAATGATATTGACAGAGACAACCTTCTCTTGATTGATACTTATATGCCACGTAATCAACTAAACCATGTCAGAAAGCATAATCTGCTGACTCATCACAATATCTATCTTCCATTTATTGATGCTGTTGTAAGAGAAAAAGGGCTTAAGAATCTAAGCAAGATAGAATTAGCTATTTATACTTTATATCATGGGATAACAGATGATATAATAGCTTTAAACAGTGAGGTGGTTACCATGATGAAAGAAAAGATGGATCAGTTCAATGAAGATGAAGAACTAGTATTAGCAGCAAGTAAAAGACAGCTTGTCAAGATACAACATCATCAAGAGAAAGTAAGAATACGACAAGAAGGAAAAGAAGAAGGTCTAAAAGAAGGAGAACTTCTTAAAGCCAAAGAAAATACATTGATGCTTTTTAAAAGTAAATATCCTCAAGAAGATATTTTAATGTTAGAAAATTTAACATTGTCACAATATAACGAGATTTTTAAAGCATTAATAGAAAACAAAAATTTACAAATAATTAAAGAAATGATTAAATGATACAAAAACGGATATCTCATGAGATATCCGTTATTTTTATTTATGAATACCAGGTCCAGCTTTAACAACAGTACTAGGTAAATCGTATTTTTTAAAGTTTTCTTGGAACATTTTTGTAAGCTTTTTAGCTGTTTTATCATATTCGCGTTTGTTTGACCAAGTATTTTTAGGGTTCAACATTTCTGCTGGAACACCTGGACAACTTCTTGGGATTTTTAGATTAAAGAATGGTTCTTTGACATATTCCACAAAATCTAAGTCACCATTTAAAGCAGCATTGATCATTGCACGTGTATATTTTAATGGAATACGATGCCCTTTACCATAAGAGCCACCAGTCCATCCAGTGTTGATCAAGAAAACATTAGCTCCTGATTTTTCTACACGACGTCCAAATTGGTGAGCATATAAAGCTGTATCTAATGGGAAAAATGGTTCTCCAAAACATGTTGAAAATGTTGCTTCTGGTTCAGTAACACCATTTTCAGTTCCAGCAAGTTTGCTTGTATAACCTGAAACAAAGTGATAGATAGCAGCGTTACGGTCAAGTTTAGAAATAGGTGGTAAAACTCCAAAAGCATCTGCTGCTAAAAAGAAAATAGTACGTGGAATAGGTCCAACTCCTGATGAAACAGTATTTGGAATATAATCAATTGGATAACCAACACGTGTATTTTCTGTAATAGAACCATCATCAAAATTAATAATACGTGTATCTTCAAATAATTTAACATTTTCTGTTACAGCACCAAAACGGATGGCATTCCAAATTTCAGGTTCATGTTCTTTTGAAAGGTTGATACATTTAGCGTAGCATCCACCTTCAAAGTTGAAGATTGTATTTCTAGACCAACCATGTTCATCATCACCAATTAATCGTCTGTTTGGATCGGCTGAAAGTGTTGTTTTTCCAGTTCCTGATAATCCAAAGAATAAAGCTGTATCACCATCGATTCCCATATTGGCAGAACAATGCATTGTAAAAATCTTCTTTTGTGGAAGTAAATAGTTCATAACACAGAAGACAGATTTTTTGATTTCTCCAGAATACCCTGTGCCCGCAATTAAAATAATTTGTTTTTCAAAATTGATCATAATAGCGGCTTCACTATTTAATCCTAATTTTTTATAATCTACTTTACATCCAGGCGCAACTAAAATCAAAAAGTCTTCTTTAAAATCTTTTAATTGTTCCTTTTTAGGTCGAATAAGTAAGTTTCTAATAAATAAATTTTGACTTGCTTTTTCATTGATAACTCTAAAACCATATTGATATTTACGATTAGCTCCTGCAAAGCCATCAAAAATATATAAATCTTTATCATTTAAATATTGAATCATTTGATCATAAACTTGGTCAAAAACTTCTGATGAAACAGGACGATTAACATTTCCCCAAGCAATTAAATCATGAACAGCAGGTGTATCAACAATATATTTATCATCTGGGGAACGACCAGTTCTTTCTCCAGTTTCTATACATAAAGCACCAGCGCGTGAAAGTCTTCCTTCTTTATGAAGTAAAGCTTTTTCTACAAGCGCACCAGGCGGATTGTTTCTAAAAATGTTTCCCGTATGATTAAAACCATATTTTTCGATATTCAATGTATCCATAATATACCTCCTTTGGATTCCCTACATATAATGATACAAAAAAAATGTTACAAAATCCATAGAAAGCGCTTACTTTTTTTTAATAAATGACGCTAATGTCAAAATGAGTTTGTTGAAAATGTACAGTTTATAAGGTTTTTAGAGTATTTTTTAATAAAAAAACACATTAGAAACATAACTAATGTGTTTTTAGGATAATAATCATAAACAAATAAAAAAGATCATTTAGGGGAATGATCTTCTTTATTTATATATAGGGAATCGAGTAATAAAAAATTAATATATTGGGAAACTATTACTGAAAATCGTAAAATATATGAGAGATATAAATATTATGGGATATCTCTTTTATTTACATTTCATTTTTTATTACACATTTATTATAGCGAAATATGACGAATTGAGTAGAGACAAGTATCCTAAAATGAATCGTAAGTATTTGTGCAATGTGCACAAATAGTGTAAAATAGAAGGTGGTGATGATATGGGATTTACAATAGATGATGCTTTAAGAGAATTTAAAAAGAATTATAAAATGACATTACTTGCAGGTGAGGATGGATGTTCTAATGCCATGACCTGGGTACAAATGGTCGAAGATAAAACGATTTTACAACAACTTTGGGGTAAAGAACTAGTTGTAACAACAGGTCTAGGATTTCAAAGCCAAAAGAAATTAAAAGAATTCATTGAACAACTTGTTAAATATCATAGTGTGGGACTTGTTATCAATACGGGAAAATATGTTTTTGATATCAATCAAGAAATTATTGATTATTGTAATGAATTAAGTTTTCCTTTGTTAGTGGTTCCTTGGGAAGTGCATATTGCAGATATGATCAAAGACTTTTCATATCATTGTTTACGTGCAGAAAGAGATGATAAGTATATTAATCAAACTGTTATGGACACACTGATTAATCCAGCAATTATTGAAGAGTCTAGAAATAAATTAGCAGGTGATTTTGATGTGGAAAATGATTTTCAAGTAATGGCTATTTCTGTAGAAACCGATGAAGAATTAGGTATGATGGAAAGAAGAAGTATTAAGTTTCAGCTAGAATTATGTTTTGAAAAAGTTGAAGGAAATTATAGTTTTTTCTGGTTTGATGGTTATTATATTATGATTTTTAATAACTTAGAAGATAGTGCTCTTGTAGAAGTTATTAATGAAATGTATAAAAGAGCTAAAAAACGTTTGCATTATACATTACATTTAGGAATTGGCTCAAAGATGGTGGATTTTAGAAATATGATTTTAAGTTATAAAAGGGCTATTGCGGCTTGTAAGATGGCTAAACAATTTAATTATCCACAAATTTATTTTGATGATATGGGTGTTTATCAATTATTGTTTATTATTGAAGATCAAGGTATTTTAAGACAAATGTATCGTAGTATGTTAGGTGTTTTGATAGATTATGATCAAAAACATAATATGCAATTAGAAGAAACACTTTATCAGTATTTAAAATTCGATAGTAATCAAAAAGCTATGGCTGAAAGCTTATATATGCATCGTAATACTATCAATTATCGACTTAATAAGATAAAAGAACTGACAGAATGTCAATTGGATTCATTTGAAGAAAAAATGCCGTATATGTTAGCTTTTTATATTAAAGAAATTGTAGAAAAAAAGAAGAAATAGCGGAAAGCTGTTAGCTTCTTTTTTTATTTGATAAAAAGTTTAGCAAACAAAAATGAAAGCGCTAACTTTTTAGTGAATGTTGGTCATTTATATGTTATAATAAATGACATAAAGGGGAGATAAATATATGTTTGATAATTTTTTAATTCACACTTTCCATGATGGAAATTGTTTACAAGCTTATAAAATATTTGGTGCACATTTTGAAACTCATGAAGGTAAAAAAGGTGTACGTTTTACAACATATGCGCCGAATGCTAGAAGTGCACAAGTTGTAGGAGAATTTAACCAATGGGGTGAAACACCTTGTTATATGGAAAAATATAATAATGGTGGTATTTATACAATATTTGTTGAAGGTGTCAAAGAATTTGACATGTACAAGTTTAGGTTTGAAACTCCTCAAGGAGATATTATTGATAAAGCAGATCCATATGCTTATTTTAGTGAGTTAAGACCAGGAACTGCTTCAAAGGTTTATAACATGGAAGGTTATCGTTGGCATGATAGCAAATGGGTAAAAAATAGAACTAAAAATTATGATCGCCCACTTAATATATATGAAGCTTCTCTTGGTTCATGGAAAATGAAGCGAGAAAGTGAAGGTGAAGGGGACGATGGTGAATATTATTCTTATGAAGAATTAATAGATGAAATTATTCCCTATGTAAAAAAGATGGGCTATACACATTTAGAAGTTATGCCGCTTACTGAATTCCCGTTTGATGGTTCTTGGGGATATCAAGCAACTGGTTTTTATAGTGCAACATCGAGATATGGTCAACCTAAACAATTAATGAAATTTATTGATGCCTGCCACCAAGAAGGCATTGGTGTTATTATGGACTTTGTGCCAGCACATTTCGTTAAAGATTCACATGGATTACATATGTATGATGGTGGATTTGTTTATGACTATAATGATTATAATCGTCGTTATAGTCCATGGGATAGTGTTTATTTTGATTTAGGTAAAAATGAAGTGAGAAGTTTCTTATTAAGTTCTGTAGAATTTTTTGCTACATATTATCATATTGATGGTTTTAGATTTGATGCTGTAAGTAATCTTATTTATTATGAAGGTAATAAAAACTTAGGTGAAAATATTGGTGCTATGGAATGGATGAAACGTTTAAATGGACATATGTCTGGGTACCATCCAACTGTGATGATGATTGCAGAAGATTCAACAGATTATCCAGGTGTTACTAAACCAGTGGGTGAACATGGTTTAGGATTTGATTATAAATGGGATTTAGGTTGGATGAATGATACATTGAAATACTTCCAAGAAGATCCTGTTTATCGTCAATATGATAGTCGCTTTATTACTTTTTCAATGGCTTATTTCTATTCTGAAAGATTCTTACTTGAATTTTCACATGATGAAGTTGTTCATGGAAAAGCTACGATTATTAATAAGATGTGGGGATTACATGGAGATAAATTGGCACAAGTAAAAGCGCTGTATGTTTATATGATGTTACATCCTGGTAAGAAATTGAACTTTATGGGAAATGAACTTGCTGAATATAAAGAATGGGATGAATCTAAATCTTTAGGATGGGATATTTTAAAATATCCTGATCATGATGCATTCCATCATTTCGCTCAAAAACTCAATGAAATTTATTTGAAATATCCAGCTTTATATGAAATGGATTATGATTTAAAAGGCTTTGAATGGCTTGTTGTTGATGATCATGATCAATGTGTTTTCGCAATTGAAAGAAAAGATAAAGCAGGAAATGCGATTATCGCAGTGATGAATTTTGTTGGTAATACGCATGAAAAATACAAAGTACCAGTTAATATTGAAGGAAGTTATAAAGAAATTTTAAATACAGATCAAGCTGTATATTCTGGAAAGAATATCATTAATCCAAGAGCAATTCGCTCTAAGAAAACAAAACCAAATAAAAAAACAAAATTGTTAAATAAAGATCATTATATTGAAGTAAAACTTGCACCATTTAGTGCATGTATCTTTGAAGTGAAACCTAAAAAGGAAACCTCAACAAAAACACGTAAAAAAGTAGTTAAGAAAACAAAATAGGTTGTTCAAAAATAGAGCATCGGATGTTTAGATACTCTATTTTTTTGAAAAAGTTGCGATTTCATCGCTATAAAAAATTTTTAAAAACGTGACAATTATATCAAAATAAAGTATGATGAACACGTAAATGTATTATGAGGAGACGGGAAAATGTTTAAAAATAAAGAAGAATTTAAATTCGAGTTTTCAAGAAGAATTATTGAGTCTTATGGGCGTACTGTAGAAGAAGCCCATATTACTGAAAAATTCATGGTTCTTGAAACAATGGTAAGAGATTATGCCTCAGTTAACTGGGCAGCAAGTAAAGCAGTTGTTCAAAATAATGAACAAAAACAAATGCATTACTTCTCAATGGAATTTTTAATGGGAAGACTATTAGTAAATAACATGATGAATCTTGGAATCTATGAAATCGCTAAAGAAGGTTTAGAAGATTATGGAATCAATATTCATGATTTAGAAGAATTAGAAAGTGATGCTGGTTTAGGTAATGGGGGACTTGGACGTTTAGCTGCATGCTTTATGGATTCACTTGCTTCATTAGATTATCCAGGACATGGGAATACAATTCGTTATGAATATGGTTTATTTAAACAAAAAATTGAAAATGGTTATCAAGTAGAATTACCTGATCAATGGATGAAAACTGGATTTATGTGGGAAGTTCGTAAACCAAAACATAGAGTACCAGTTAAGTTCTTTGGTAAAGTGATTTGGGATGAAAATGAAGGAAAATGGAAACATGTTGATGCTGAAACAATTTATGCAGTACCTTATGATGTCCCTGTAATTGGAAATGATACAGTAAATACAAATACTTTGCGTTTATGGTCAGCTGAACCTAGTGAAGATTTCCCAAGTAACCATGATTTCCAAAGATATATTGAAGATGTAAGAAGCATCTGTCAAAACTTATATCCAGATGATTCAACACCAGCAGGGAAAATGTTACGCTTAAAACAAGAATATTTCTTCTGTTCTGCAGGTATCCAAGCAATCATCAAAGCGCACTTAAGAAATTATCCATCATTAGATAATTTCCATGAAAAACATGTTATTCAATTAAATGATACACATCCAGTATTATGTATTCCTGAATTCATGCGTTTATTAATTGATGAACATAATTATGAATGGCAAGATGCCTGGGATATTTGTACACAAACATTTGCTTATACAAACCATACGATCTTAGCTGAAGCTTTAGAAACTTGGCCAATTAATACAATGCAAACATTATTACCACGTGTATATCAAATCATTGAAGAAATTCACCGTCGTTTTGTAGGTTTTGCTAAAGAAGTAAGTAATCATGATCAAAATTTAGTTGATCGTACAATGATTTTAAGAGATGGTACTGTTTATATGGCAAGACTTGCAATTGCTGGAAGCTTTAGTGTCAATGGGGTAGCAAGACTTCATACAGATATCTTAAAAGAAAGAGAATTACATGATTTCAATGTACTTTATCCAAATAAATTTAATAATAAAACAAATGGGGTTACTCATCGTCGTTGGTTAGCTTATTGTAATCCACAATTAAGTGAATTAATTAATGAAACAATTGGTAAAGGATGGATCAAAAAACCAGCTCAATTAGAAAATTTAATGGAACATGTTGATGATCCAATTTTACAAAATCGTTTCTTAGCTGTTAAAAAAGAAAGAAAACAAATCTTAGCTGATTATATTAAAGAACATAATGGTATTGAAGTAGATGTAGATAGTATCTTTGATGTTCAAGTTAAGAGATTACATGCATATAAAAGACAATTATTAAATATTTTACATGTTATTTATTTATATCAAGAAATGAAATCTAATCCAGATTTCCGTATTTATCCACATACTTTCATCTTTGGAGCAAAAGCAGCAAGTGCTTATTACTTCGCTAAAAAAGTTATTAAATTAATTAATGCAGTTGGAGATGTAGTTAATAATGATCCTGAAACAAATAAATACTTAAAAGTTGTTTTCTTAGAAAACTATGGTGTTACTTTGGCAGAAAAAATTATGCCTGCTGCAGATGTTTCAGAACAAATCTCTACTGCTGGTAAAGAAGCAAGTGGTACTGGTAATATGAAATTCATGATGAATGGAGCTATTACTTTAGGTACTTTAGATGGAGCTAATGTAGAAATTTCTGAATTAGTAGGATTAGATAATTGTGAAATCTTTGGTTTAAAAGATGAAGAAGTTAAAAACTTAAAAGCAAATAATCAATATCGTGCATGGGATTATTATAATAATGATTTAAAAATCCGTCGTGCTATTGATTCATTGACTAATGGTACTTTCTCAAGTAATCCAGAAGAATTTAAAATTATTCATGATGAATTAATGAATAAAAATGATGAATACTTCTTATTAGCTGATTTCGAATCATATGCTAATGCACAAAGCCATGTTGCAGAACTATATCAAGATCGTGCTAAATGGGCTAGAATTTGCTTAGTAAATATTGCTAAGAGTGGATTCTTCTCATCTGATCGTACAATTGAACAATATGTAGAAGATATTTGGCATTTAGAAAAATGTAAATTTTAATTATAAAAGCTCAAGGTCTTAGGACTTTGAGCTTTTCTTTAATATATATTTACTTTTGATAAAACGATAAGGTTCCATAAAATCACGCATTTCTTTAGCGTCAACTTCTTCATGATTAACAAATCTTTGAAAAAAAGATTTGTTTTTTTCTGTTACAGCTTTAATTTCATCGATTGCTTCTTCTAAATGATGTTCTTTAAAGAAGTTGATGTAATACTCTTCGGTTTTACTTGCCATATCTTCATTATTTAATAAGACCCAATTTTCTTGATGAACAACATCAATCAAATTGATCAATGTTCTAGCAGCTTGTTCTTGATCAATCATTTTTTTCACCTCGTTTTTTATTATAGCATAAAACATAAGTTATGCTATAATGTTAAAAAAGATGAAAAAGAGGTATTTAATGAATAAACCAGTAATTGCGATTCTTCCTTTATATGATGAAGAAAGAGATAGTTTATGGATGCTTCCAGGGTATATGGATGGGGTTATTGAAGCAGGTGGTATTCCTGTTATGCTTTCTTTAGTTAATGATGATGTTTCTTTAAAAGAAACGGCTCATTATTTTGATGGATTTATTTTTGCAGGAGGGGAAGATTTAAATCCAGCAATTTATCATCAAGAAAAAGCAGAATATTGTGGAAAGCTAAATCAAAAAAGAGATGAAATGGAACCAAAGCTATTAAAATCTGTTTTAGAAGCCAATAAGCCTGTTTTAGGAATATGTAGAGGTATTCAGTTATTAAATGCATGTTTAGGTGGAACACTCTATCAAGATTTAGATCAACAATTTCATCCTACATGTATTCATCGACAACCTGCTCCTTATGATCATCCAAGTCACCAAGTAAAAATTGTTGAAAATACACCTTTAAAAGACATCTTAAATCAAGAAACTTTAATGGTGAATAGTTGTCATCATCAAGCTATTTGTCAACTTGCTCCAGCATTAAAGCCAATGGCTTATTCTGATGATGGATTAGTAGAAGCTGTTTATCTACCAGATAAAAAGTATGTGATAGGATATCAATGGCATCCAGAAATGATTTATAAAAAAAGTGATGATCATTTAAAACTATTTAAAGATTTTGTGGATAATTGCAAAAAATAATTATAAAAACAGTAAATGTGTATTGACTTTATGATGATATATTAGTATAATGAACAAGCTTTAAGTTAATAAAAAGCAAGGGATGGTTCCTTGGCCAAGTTGGTAAGGCAACAGACTGCAACTCTGTC
>NZ_JAOQJR010000010.1:0-49357 GCF_025566905.1 [Clostridium] ammoniilyticum | reverse complement strand
ACTGGTCTTGAAAACCAGCAGAGGATTAACGTCCTGCGGGGGTTCGAATCCCTCAATCTCCGCCATTTTTATCTTTTGGTCTGGTAGTTCAGTTGGTTAGAATGCCGCCCTGTCACGGCGGAGGTCGCGGGTTCGAGTCCCGTCCAGACCGCCAATTAATGGTTCCGTAGCTCAGTCGGTAGAGCAGAGGACTGAAAATCCTCGTGTCGGTGGTTCGATTCCGCCCGGAACCACCATTTGAATAGATTACTGGTCTGGTAGTTCAGCTGGTTAGAATGCCGCCCTGTCACGGCGGAGGTCGCGGGTTCGAGTCCCGTCCAGACCGCCAGTAATTGTAATTAAGAGAGTCATTCATGACTCTTTTTTTGTTTATTAAGAATTTGAATGCGTGGGAAATAGCATATAAAAATTCATACTAAAATACCATGATATATTTGTGTGATCTGGTATAAATTTTTTTATCCTGCAATCATACAGTGGTTATTTGATTCTTCTCTTAGGACCATTGCATACAGGACATTCTATTTCAACTTCACCATGTTTACTGGAGATTCTGTCTTCTTCTGCCAATTCACCAATGATTCAGTTAGGAACATTGGCAATATGGCCATAAGCAGTATGTTTCATTTTGATAAGTGTATCTTCTGCAATCATTGATGCATTTTTCACTGTAGAGTCTGTCATTAGGGGTACCTATGTATATTCACATTTCATGAGATTGCCACATGAACATAAAAGAGTATTTTTTTGAAATGATTCTATCATGTGTGTGCGGTATTTTAGATGGTCAAGTTTGTTTTTTAAATCTTTTTTCTTTCTTTCAGATTTCTGATGCGCTTTTTCTTTTTTATGCCATAAAGTTCATATATCTTTTCAAGCAACTTTTTATTCCGGTTTGAATAGAAACCATAGCATCTGATCATTTTAAAGTTTTCATCAGGACAGTGAAGGATAAGATTGTTTATAAAGTTTTCAGCATTTTCATATACTTCGATATATTTTTCATCCTCATGACGGTTGTACCACCATCTGATCATCTTTTTGTCATCTTCATATTTGATGATGCGGTTTTCAGCCATGGGAGGTCTGGAAGTGTATCTGGTAATGTAGTTGACGCAATCATCAATATTATTGTCATCATTGTCTTTTTCTTTCTTTTTAGCGTAGACATAAAAGCCGTTTACAAGTTCATCATAGAATCTCTATTTAAGATAATGAAAATGTTTGAGCTTTTGTTTAGAAAGAAGACCAAGAGCCTGATACATCCATGTCTTTCTGAGTTTTTCATAGTAAATAAAAGAAAAGTTCTTCATTTTATTTTTTTTGGTATCAAAAGCTTCTTCACAAGCAAGGCAGTCAGCATAGTTAGTATCATCAATCATAAAATCACCAACTAACATTTTAAAAAAAGGTAATAATCTTCAAAGATTATTACCATGTGGACAAAATTTATTTTGTCCCTTTTTTATCATAAAAATATGATATTTATTTTTTGCATTTCACACCTCAAAAACGACATTTCGCACCTAATTTAAAAATAAGGTGCTATAAATAGTAAAATAAAGATGTACATGGAATTATTTACTATAATCTATTTTAAATACCAGAGCAAAAAAAGAAAAAATGAATGTAAGGATAAGTATAATAATGGCAAGTATACTTACGTTATGATAATCTTTACACAAGTGCCTGCTAATGTATTTGCAGCAGACACTTATATTTGTAATAAATATTGATGGTTGCTGTAAAGAATAAAATAAAAATGTAGGAAAAACTATAAAATTATTTAGTCTAAAACCGACATTTTTTTAATTGACATGTGAATATAATCTATAATGAAAGGGGTTGTTAGTATGATAGTTGAAGCAATAGAAAAATATCCGTTACTTGTTATTTTTATGCTTGTTTTATTACTTGTGATGACTTTTGTAATTGTTTATTATCGAATGTCAAAAAAGTATGAAAAAAGTCAAATAGAATTAAAAGAATCTTTACTTGCAGCAACGACATTAAATAGATGTATTCATGCTTTAACTTATCATAGTGAAATCGATGATGCTATTAATGATTTGTTATGTCTTATTACTGAGTTTTTTCAAGGTGATCGTGCCTATATTTTTCAAATAGACTATGAACAAAATACGACATCTAATCTTTTTGAGTATACAGAAGAAGGGGCAACTCCGGAAATAAATAATTTGCAAAACGTTTCTTTAGAAACTATTCAATATTGGTTAGATCGTTTTAAGGTTGATGGAACATTTTATTTAAAAAGTTTAGAAGATGAGGTTGATAAAAATTCTGAAACCTATCGTCTTTTAAAATTACAAAATATAACGAGTCTTATTGCAGTGCCTTTGATAGAAAATGAAATTATTACTGGATTTTTGGGTGTTGATAATCCACGAAGAAGATGTGATAATAGTAGCTTATTATCTTCGGTTGTTTTCTTTGTTTCTGAGAGTATGAATAGAAAACAACAGGAACAAAAGTTAAAAGCAATGAGTTATTTAGATTCAATGACACATATTTTTAATCGTAATGCTTTGATAGAACGAATTGATAAGATTAAAGAAAGTCAAAATAAGGATATTGGTATTGCTTATTTTGATTTAAATGGATTAAAAAAGATCAATGACTTACAAGGACATTTAGAAGGTGATGCCGTTTTAAAGAAAACTGCTTATTTGATCAATGAGTGTTTTCCTAGAAAAGCTTATCGTTTTGGTGGGGATGAATTTGTTGTTCTTTCAGTAGATGTTAAAGAAGCTAGCTTTATAAAGCAAGTTGAACAATCAAAGAAGTATTTAGAACAAAATGGTATTTCGTGTTCTGTAGGTGTTTCTTGGTGCTATAATATAAACGATGTTGATGAACTCATCAAAGAAGCAGATACTAAAATGTATGAAAATAAAGCAAATTTTTATGAAAATGAAATGGTTGGTATTGAAAACTAACCATTTTTTTATGATATAATAATGTTAATGAAAAGAGATGAGACTATGCAAAATATGAATTATTATTATGACTTTTCGGGTCAAAAATTTGAATATCCATTAAGTCTAAGTATTAATCAATTTGATCGACAAGTTTTTTCAAGACAATCTTCTTTAGAAATTTCTTATGTTTTAAAAGGAAGTTATGAAGTTATTACAGAAAAAATGTCGACTGTTATTTATGAACATGAATTAGCTATTATTGCTCCTAATGATATTCATATGTTAAAGATGAATGAAAAAGAAAGTATTATTTTAACATTACATATTGATTTTTCTTATTTACCTCATTATATGGTAGGAGATATAGATCATAGTTTTCAATCTCTTATTTGTAGAGAAAATCAAAATAAATCTCTATTATTTCAAATAAAACAACAATTAGGAATATTGCTTCTACATTTTATTGAAAACAAAGATAATATTTATTTATTAAATTTAGTAATCTCTAATTTGATTTATATGATAAGTCAAGATCAAGAATTTTCTTTAGAAAATTTACCACTTTCTTCTAAAAATCATGAAAATTATATGAAAGCTATTTTATTCATTGATCAACATTACCAAGAAGATATTCATTTAGAAGATGTTGCTCAAAATCTTTCTTTTAGTATCTCCTATGCTTCACGTTTATTTAAAAAATATACAGGTGTTAGTTTTGTAAAATATTTATCAATGGTAAGAATACGACATTCATTAGAAAAACTGTTAGCAGGAAAGGATTCAATTGATGAGATTGCATTTTCTTGTGGAATGTCTGCAAAGGCTTATAGTCAAGCATTTAAAGATTTATATGGGATTACACCAAGTGTTTATCGTAAACAATTTCAAAAAAACTTGAAATATAATAAGGAAAATAAGGAACAAAGAATGCATTTGGATCAAAAACAAATTGCCTTGATTCAACATTTAATAAATGATCATCATCTATATCAAGATGAATATCTTGATATAGATAAAGAAAATCAACAAAGCATATATTTATTTAAAAATATAGATCAACTCTCTTTATTACAAGAAAATAACATTTTAACTATTAAACCAAAGAAATAACAATAAAAACAATCATTTATTGTTATTTTTTTTACTTTTTTTAAAAAATAAAAAGAAAAAGATCAAAAAATTGTCTATATAATAATAGGAGGAAAAATTAAATGGAAAAAGTATTAGAAATCACATCAAATGATCATATCATCATGATTGATAAACTCTGTAAAAGAATATTAGGACATCCTGAAATCTTAGGAAGGATCATTAAAGGATTTATTAAAGAAGCTGAGGATGTATCTTTAGAAGAAATCATTGAACTTATTAAAGGAAAGAAGGATCAGGAAGGGAATTCTTATTTCCAACAGCTAAATAATGTCATCGATATTGCTCATCATGGAAGAGTGGAATTCGATTATTTCTGCTGTATCAATCTGCCACAAGCTGATGTAACAATGAAAAGAATTTATCTAGATGTAGAGATACAAAATGTAGAGAATCCCGGCTATGCCCCACTAACAAGAGGAAATGATTATCTTTCAAGAATGATTACCAGTCAAAATGGAAAGGAATATGATTATAGAAACTATGATGGAATGAAAAAGACCTATGTCATATGGATACTTCCACAAGCTGCTAAAAAGCGAGATGGACATGTCAATTGTTATAAAACAAATGAACACAATATCAGCGGAAGTACTATTGAAAGGTTAGAAAGTTATGATAAAAGCGAACAGATTATGATATACTTAAATAAAGATCATGATATCAAAGATAAGTATGAAGATAGTGATTGGATCAAGACACCATTAGTCATATTTTTAAATAATACATACGATCTTTTGATAAAGAAAGAAGTTATGAAAGAATATGGATTTGAAGAAATAGAGAAGGAGGTTAAAAAGATGTGTAATTTAGGGGAAATGATAGCCAGAGAAAATATAGAAAAAGGACATTCTATGGGGCTTGAACAAGGACTAGTACAAGGACAAAAATTGGAAAGAAGAAAGAAAAATATTGAATTAATAACAAATTTGATGAATAGCTTAAGTATTTCGTTTTCAAAAGCAGTTGAATTGTTAAAAGTTTCTGAAGATGAAGTTTTAGAAATAAAAAAATATTTTGAAGCTTAATGGTATTTGCTGGCAAGGACGATATTTTGTCCTTGCTTTTATTTTTGATGACAAAAAATAGATGTAAATAGCTAGAAATGATAACGTTTTTGGGAAATACTTGTGATAAAATAAACATGAGGAAAAAGGAGATGTATTATGAATACTTATGAACATTTATTTACACCTATTAAAATAGGAAATACAACAGTAAAAAATCGTATTTTTATGCCACCTTTATCAACTAATCTTGCAGATAAAGGTTATGTAACAGATGCGTTAGTAAAGCACTATGCAGCTAGAGCAAAAGGTGGAGTAGGACTTATTGTAACTGAAGTTACAACTGTAGAACCTACATATACATATTTACCAGGAGATATGTCAATCTATGATGATTCTTATATTCCTGGATGGAAAAAACTTGTAGATGCAGTACATCAATATGATACTAAAATCTTATCACAACTCTTTCATCCAGCTTATATGGCTTTTCCAATTCCTGGGACACCACAATTGATTGCTCCTTCAAATGTAGGACCATATTATGCTAAAAGTGCCCCTCGAGAAGTAACAAAAGAAGAATTAAAAGTAATTGTTAAACAATTTGGTGAAGCTGCTTTACGTTTTAAAAAAGCAGGGGGAGATGGTGTAGAAATCCAAGCTGCTCATGCACATGGTTTATTAGGAGGATTTTTAACACCTTTATATAATAAAAGAACAGATGAATATGGTGGAGATATTCATGGAAGATTACGTTTAACTTTAGAAGTTATTGAAGAAGTAAGAAAACAATGTGGTAGAGATTTTATCATTGATGTGCGTATTTCAGGAGATGAATACAGTGATGGTGGTTTAACACTTAATGATATGATCTATGTCTCTAAACAATTAGAAAAAGCAACCGTTGACTTTATTCATGTTTCTGGAGGAAATACCATTAAAAAAGGAAGTTCAATGCCAGCAAGTGGAACAGCTCCGGCACCACATAAACATGCAAGTGAAGAAATTAAAAAACATGTATCTATTCCAGTGGCAACAGTTTCGCGTATCAACGAACCTTGGGTAGCAGATGAGTTAATCGCTAATGGTGTTTGTGATGCGTGTATGATTGGTCGTCCTAATTTATGTGATAGTGAATTTGCGAACAAAGCAAAAGCAGGAAAAATAGATGAAATTAGACCATGTATTGGTTGTGGAAGATGTTTAACAGGAATTATGTTTGGTAAACCAATTAGTTGTACAGTCAATCCAGCTGTTGAAAAAGAAGAAATTGATGAAGCTCCTGTTAAGAAAAATGTACTTGTTGTTGGTGGTGGACCAGCAGGAATGGAAGCTGCTTATGTCGCTAAAAAACGTGGACATGAAGTTGTTTTATGTGAACAAAGTGATCGTTTAGGTGGTCAATTAAATATTGCTTGTGTGCCTATTGGTAAACAAGAAATTACTAAAGTAGTTAAATATATGAAGAGCCAATTAACAGGTGTTGATGTTCGTTTAAATACAACAGTGACTAAAGAAATGATTGAAAATGAATTTAAAGATTATGAAATTATTACAACAGTAGGAGCAACACCTAAAGAAATCGAACCTTATAAAGTCTTTAAACAAACAATGACGGCTGATGATATTTTATCTGGTAAAAAATTTCCAGGTAGAAAGATCGTAATTATTGGTGGTGGTTCTGTTGGTTGTGAAACAGCAGATTATTTAGCACCATTGATTAATGATTTATTCCCTACAAATAGAGATATTACTTTAATTGAAATGACTAAAGGATTAATGACAGGGGAATCTGGAGCAACGAAATCATTGCTTACAAGACGTATGATGGAAAAAGGTGTGAAAATTGAATTAAATTCAAAGATCACTTATGTAGATGAAAATACAATTAAATATGAAAAGAATCATCAAGAATATGTTTTAGATGATGTTGATACATTAGTTTTTGCAGTTGGTTATAATCCAGTTGCTTCACCAATTGAAAATGCGCATTTAATTGGTGATTGTCAAAAAGTAGGAACATTAAAAGATGCTATTACAAATGCATATCAAATAACAAAGGAGATATAATAATATGAAACTATTAGAACCAATCCAAGTAGGGAAAATGACATTAAAAAACAGAATTATGTTTCCACCTCTTACAACAGGGTATGAAGAAAGAGATGGATCTATTGGTCAAAGAAGTTTAAGTTTTTATGAAAGATTAGCGAAAGGCGGGGCTTCTTATGTTGTTATTGGTGACGTAGCTCCTGTACGTACAGCATCACCAACACCAAAACTTTATAGTGAAGAACAAATACCAGCCTTTAAAAAACTTGCGGATACATTACATCAATATGATTGTAAAGTGGCTTTACAAATCTTCCATCCAGAATATGATGTTCCTGGTGTTGGAAAAATGATTATGGAAGCAGGAATAGCTCGTCAAAATGCGGCTAAAGCAAAAGCTGAAGGAAATGAAGAAGAAGCTGTAAAACAAACTGAATTAGCACAAAAGATGACCAAAGATGCTTATGCTAAATTACATCATGATATGCAACATTTTGTAAATGAAGCAACAGTTGAACAATTAAATCAAATTAAAGAAAGTATTGCGAGTTGTGCGCATAAAGCAATGCTTGCTGGTATTGATGCGATTGAAGTTCATGGCGATCGTTTGTTAGGTTCTTTATGTTCTGAAGTATTAAATCATCGAAGTGATGCATATGGTGGTTCTTTTGAAAATAGAATTCGTTATGCTTTAGAAGTTGTTAAAGCAATTAAAGAAGCTGCACCTGATTTAACAATTGAATATAAACTTCCAATTATTACTTTAAATAAAGATGGAAGTTTGAGAGGTAAAGGTGGTTTAAAAGAAGCTGAAGGAATTGCTTTTGCTAAAGAATTAGAAGAAGCAGGCGTTGACATGATTCAAGTAGCTCAAGCCAACCATACAGGAAATATGGGTGATACGATTCCGCCAATGGGAGATGTTCCTTATAATTGGACATTACCAGTTGCTAGAAAAGTTAAAGAAGTTGTTTCTGTTCCAGTAGCAACAGTAGGTAGAGTGGTAAGTGTAGAAGCTGGTGAAAAGATCTTAAATGATGGAGATGCTGATATGATTGGTTATGGACGTTCTTTATTAACTGATCCTGATATTGCTTTAAAAGTGAAAAAAGGTGAATGTATTAGAGAATGTTTAAACTGTAATAAAGGATGCGTTGATGCAATTCAAAATAGACAATACATTTCATGCGTTTTAAATGCTGAAAATGGAAATGAAGCAACTGTTTCAATTAAACCAACAAATAATCCTCAAAAAGTTGTTGTTATTGGTGGAGGAATTGCTGGGTTAGAAGCAGCAAGAGTTGCTGCTGTTAAAGGACATACGGTGACTTTATTTGAAAAAGCAGATCATTTAGGAGGACAAATCAATATTGCCTCTGTTCCACCAAGAAAAAATGAAATCTTAAGAAGTGTTGAATATTATCAAAAAGTCTTACCTACATTAAATGTAGATATTCATTTAAATGAAGAAGCAAAAGATATCAATAGTTATGATTATGCTATTATTGCTGTAGGGGCACATAATATGGAAATGCCAATTCCTCATGATAACAGCAATATTGTTTCAAGTTGGGATGTTTTAAACGGACAAGAAGTTACTGGTGATTGTGTGGTTATTGGTGGAGGTTTAGTAGGTGCTGAAACTGCTGAATATCTAGCAAATAAAGGTCATCAAGTGACAATTGTAGAAATGATGGATAAAATTGCTGCTGGTGAATCTACAACTGTTTTACCATTAATGATGAAAGACTTTGCAGATCATAATGTAAAACAATTAGTGAATACAAAAGTAGATCATATTGAAAATAATATTGTTTATACAGCAAATGAACAAATCAAAGCTGATACAATTATTAATGCTTTAGGATCAAAGAAAAATATCTTTGATGATTCATCTATTACAATTCCTCATGTATATGTAGGTGATTGTTCTGGTGAAAGAACTGCTGATATAGCAAGTGCTATTAGAACAGCTTATCATGCTGCTAATGAAATAGGTTAATAGATAATAATGTAATAGAATGTATAGTTTTGAAAGTTTTTGTATCACAGTACAAAAACTTTTTAATTTTAAATATTTATTGTATTACAATGTGATAAAGAGGTGATGCATTTATGATTATCGAAGGAAAAGAGTATCTAAACAAGTTAATAACATGGAAAGATAAACAATTGATTAAAATTGTAACAGGGGTAAGACGATGTGGAAAATCAGTACTTTTAAAAATGTATCAAGATTATTTAAAAAATAACGGAGTTAAAGAAAGTCAAATTGTAACTATTAACTTTGAAGATTTGGATTATGAAGAATTAACAAATTATAAAAAATTATATAATTATTTAAAAGAAAAACTTATACCAAATAAAATGACGTATATCTTTTTGGACGAAAGTCAAAATGTAGATCAATTTCCAAAAGTATTAGATAGTCTTTATATTAAAGATAATGTAGATATTTATGTAACAGGGTCTAATGCTTATATGTTATCAAGTGAAATAGCGACAATGATTTCAGGAAGATATATTCAAATAGAAATGTTGCCGTTATCTTTTAAAGAATATATGGAAAGTACAGGAAATATGAATGATAGAGGAATAAAATATACAGAGTATTTACAAAATAGTTCATTTCCATATGCTCTTCAGTTAAAGAATCAACCTGATGAAATACGTGATACCTTGAAGGTATTTATAATACAATTGTTGTAAAAGACATTGTCCATAGAAAAAATATAACAGATACAATGATGTTAAAGAGCGTTTTAAAATTTGTATTTGATAATATAGGCAATCCTTTATCATCTAAAAAAATTTCAGATACAATGACATCATTGGGAAGAAAAATAAATTCAAGGACCGTAGAAAAGTATTTAGAGGCTTTCAGTGAAAGTTATATTATATATCCAGCTAAAAGATATAATATTAAAGGAAAAGAGTATTTAAAATCACTAGAAAAATATTATATTGTGGATATTGGGATGAGATATATGTTATTGGGCTCTAAAATGATGGATACAGGACATATTTTAGAAAATGTTGTGTATTTAGAAGAGGATATGATGTATATGTTGGTAAAATTGATAATTATGAAGTTAATTTTGTTGCACAAAATCATAAAGGTACAATTTATTATCAGGTAGCTCTTACTGTAAGAGATGAAAAAACACTTCAAAGAGAATTAAGACCACTCCAAGCTATTCGTGATCATTATCCTAAAGTTATTTTAACAATGGATGAAGATCCAGAAATTCAATATGATGGTATTAGACGTATTAATGCAAGAGACTGGTTATTAGGTTTAACTGATTAAAAATATTTAATTTTAGAACTATAAAATAGTGACTTATAATTTTTAAGTACTTCAAAATATGAAAAAGACAAAATAAGTATGTAAGTTTTCCAACATATTTATTTTGTCTTTTTTCTGCATCATACAATTAGCTTATTTACTTATTATCGATATTCGATAATAAGTAAAAAAACAAAACTTTTTATTTATATCATTACTAACCAGCAGTATTTTTTACTCAGCGACATTACTTTATTTTTTTATGTCAAAAAAATAAAAAATAATAATTTATAACTGTTGATTATTATATTGAGGAGGAAGTTATGAAAGTAAGAAAAGCAATTATACCAGCAGCAGGATTAGGAACAAGATTTCTACCAGCAACAAAAGCAATCGCCAAAGAAATGTTACCAATTGTAGATATTCCAACAATCCAATATATCATTCAAGAAGCAGTAGACAGTGGAATAGAAGAGATCCTGATTATTACAAACAGTAATAAACATGCAATGGAAAATCATTTTGATAAAAACTATGAACTGGAAGAAAGATTAAAAGAATCAGGAAAACTAGAACAAGTAAAAATGATCCAAGATATAGCAGATATGGCCAATATCTACTATATCAGACAAAAGGAACCAAAAGGATTAGGACATGCAGTTCTATGTGCTAAATCATTCATTGGAGATGAACCATTTGCAGTCTTATTAGGAGATGATGTTGTTGTCAATAAAGAAGGGAAACCAGCTTTAAAACAATTAATAGAACAATATGGAAAGACCTCGAAGAGATCCTGATTATTACAAACAGTCGATAAAAAAGATGTCAGCAAATATGGAATCGTAGAACCATCAAAATCACATCCAGCAAAAGGAAGACTGGTAAAACTAACAGATATGGTAGAAAAACCAGCAGTAGAGAAAGCACCAAGTCAACTAGCAGTCTTAGGGAGATATGTATTGACACCTGAAATCTTTGAATTGTTAGAAACACAAGGAAAGGGAGCAGGAGGAGAAATCCAATTAACAGATGCCATTAAAAGATTATTAGATAGACAAGCAGCGTATGCGTATGATTTTGAAGGAAAGAGATATGATGTAGGAGATAAATTTGGATTTATCAAAGCAACAATCGATTTTTCTTTAGATAGAGAAGATTTACATGATCAAGTAAGTAAACATATTCAAGATATTGTCAATAATAAGTAGTGATAGGAAGGTAAATTAAATTGGATATATATCAAACTGTTATTTCTCATTATCCTCATTGGAGTAAAATAGAATTAATTGCTGTAGTTATAGTAATGATTATAAGCTTTATTATTTTAGATAGATTTTATAAAAAAGATAAAATAAATAAAATACAAATGTTTTTTTGTATTTTATTTATTATCTATTTATTACATGTTTATGGATCTACTGTTTTTTCTAGATTACCAAGTAAAAGAATATGTAAGTTAGAAGTATTTTGGTCATGGAAAGAAATATTAAATTCAATGAATACGACATATCCAAAATATGAATTGTTCTTGGAGAATATATTAAATGTTATTATGCTTTTACCTTTAGGTATCTTTTTACCATTAGTATATGGTAAAAAGATAAATTGGAAGGTAGGTTTATTGATAGGTTTTTGTATTTCTTTTTCTATTGAGTTGATGCAATTGGTTTTATGTAGAGGAATGTTTGATGTTGATGATATTATTCATAATAGTTTAGGTTTTTTAATAGGAATAGTGATTATAAACAAAGTAGTATTAATGAATAAAATAAGCTAGCAGCCTTAAATTTAGGGCTGCTTTTTTGCTATTTGATCTAAATTTTATGTTTACATTATTTGTATCTTGTACAATAATAAGATACAAATAATGACCAAGGTTGGTAGAAAGGAAAAAGTATATTGTATAAATATACAGTATATTAGTAGTTAAAACATTGGATATATTTCAAACCATTATTTCTCATTATCCTAAATGGAGTAAAATAGAATTAATAACTGTAATTATTGTAATGATTATCAGTTTTATCATATTAGAAAGATATTATAAAAAGAATAAGATAACTAAAACACAAATGTGTTTTAGTATCTTATTTATTATTTATCTTTTACATGTTTATGGATCGACAGTATTTTCTAGATTACCAAGTACTAGAAAATATCAATTGGAAGTATTTTGGTCTTGGAAAGAGATTATTCATCCTATAGGGAGATTAGGAACTGCTTCTAGATATGATTTGTTATTGGAAAATATATTAAATATTGTTATGCTTTTACCAATTGGGATCTTTTTACCATTAGCATATGGTAAAAAGATAGATTGGAAGGTAGGATTATTGATAGGTATTGGTATTTCTTTTTCTATTGAGTTATTGCAATTAGTTTTATGTAGAGGTTTATTTGAGTTTGATGATATTATTCATAATAGTTTAGGTTTTTTAATGGGCATATTGATAAGCAATAGAATATTAAGAAAAAGTTGTAAATAAAAGTAAATACATGTCGTTCACGCACGAAAAGTAGCCGTTCGTGAACGAAAACAGTAAATAGATAACACAAGTTGTATAATAATAATAAGTGTTATCTATTTCTTTTTTTATAGAAATAAAAACGGATACAAAAAAGGAGTAACGAAAATGAGTAAAGTATTGGATACAAATCAAAGAGAACAGGCAGGATCAGATTCATATAATAGATTTGAATATCAAGTACATTGGATTGTTTATCATATTATTGAAAATTTCAAAAATGAAAAAATGTGTACAGTTTTTTGTGAATATCATGATGATATGGCTGAATACGATAAAGATAAAAATTATAGTTTTTTTCAAATTAAAACAAAAGAGAAAAATAATAATTGGACTATTTCTGAAATGTCAAAAAAAGCGAAAAATAAAAAGTCATTCCTTGGATTTATTTTTTATAATTTTTTAACTTTTGGGTCAGAGTGTAAATCATGTTTTTTTATTTCGAATATAGATTTTGATAGCGATGTAAAAAAATGGCAAGCATGTATCGAAGATAAAAAGAATATAAAAGAAGAAGATAATGAACTATATAATAAAATAAAATTTAGAATTAAAGATGAATATAAAAATGATAAAATTGATAATTTTGATAATGTATTTGATAAGTTTATTCAGAACACATTTGTATCAAAATCAAATTTACAGCTAGATACATATGAATCACAGACAAAAGGTGAATTTTTTGATAATATTACTAAAAATATATCTATGATAACAGCTCAAGCTATTTATAATCAATTGGTTGAAGATGTTAGGAAAAAAAGTAAAGAAAAGGTATATCCTCCTATTAGTTTTAGAAAACTTATTGATAAAAAAGGAATAGATATTAGTAGAATTAAGAATCAAATAGATTCAAAAATAATAAAGCAAAATGATATAGGGGGATTTTATTTCTTTTTAATTGATAAAGGAATAAGTAACGAAGATGTTAATAGAATTTTAGATGAAAAAAATCAGCATGATTTGAAATGGCAAAATATGTCAATGCTTAAATATCAGCAAATTATATTAGCATTGAAAGAAGTTATTGATAATAATTTTGAAAGAGGGATAGATCAGGTATATGAATCATGTGTAAAAAAATTAAATGATAATAAATATGAATATAAAATACAAATAGATAACTTAAGAAAGTTGGTTGAGGTACTTTATTATGAATATGAATATAGTAAGAGATAATATAAAAGAAAGACAATATCGTTTATTAATAAGAAATTTAAGAAAGCAAGAGGAAAAAAATAATGAAAAGATTATTATTAAAAAAGTTAATAGTCATAAGTAGAAGTGAGCAATCTTCTTTAGAAGTACCTTTTAAAAAAGGTTTAAATATAATACTTGGAGGAAATAAAACAGGGAAATCATCTCTTATAAAAAGTATTTTTACTGCACTTGGTTGTGATTGCTCTAAAATTGAAAAGGATTGGAAAAATTTGATATCAACATATTTGTTGTATTTTAAGTATGGAGATGAACAATACTGCGTACTTAGATGTGGTAAAGAGTTTAGTATTATGAAGGAAGAAAAAAACAATTATACTTGTGTAATTAATACTGAAAAATTTCAACTATTTTGCGATAAATTGATGGAAATATTCGAAGTTAATATGCAATGTGTTATATCAAATAATTCAGAGATAATTAATGTAACTACACCTCTTTTGTTTAGATTTCAATATATTGATCAGGATGATGGATGGTCTGATATAGGAAATGAATTCAAAAATGTAAGATATATCAAAGATTGGAAAGGCGATACAAATAAATTTATTACAGGATACTTAAATAATGATTATTATAAATTGAAGGCAAAAAAAATACAACTTAGCAATGATAAAGAAGAAAAATTGAAGGAACTCAAAAGCAATGAAATGTTTGTGAATAGTATATCTCATGATTTAAAAAAGAAAAGTCAACTAGAAAACTTAAATCAATTGAATACGGTTGATGACGTTCAAAAAAAATTAATAAAATTAAGAAATGATACAGATGATTTAAGAAAAAAAGAATATTCAATTAAAGAAAAAATGATTAAACTTGATAATAATATTTTTATGAAAAAAATAGAATTAAATAATATTTATAAAAATATAGAAGAAACGCAAAAAGATATTTCGTTTGCAATGGAGCAAGATGAAGAAATAATTTGTCCAATATGTGGTACAAAGCACAAAAATTCTTTAAATGAGCAATTAAACTTGAGTGCTGGTTTAGAGAATAGTGAAAAATTAAGAAATATATTAGAAGATAAAATAAATAACTTTAAAGAACAGTTAATGAATTTTAATAATGAATATGAAGACATAAAAAATAAAATTTTAAAAAATGAAGAATTAATAAAAGATAGTAAAGAAATGTTATCATATGAAGAATTATATAAGAATAAGGGAAAGTATGAATTATATAATAAATGTAAACAAGAGTTAGTAAAAATAGAAAGTAAATATAAGAATTTAATAGGTGAAATAGGAGCATTAGATGAACAAATAAAAGAAATAAAATCTAAAAAACGTAAAAATGAAATTACTATGCAATTAAAAGATAAATGTAAAACATTTGCAGAAAAAATTAATCTTCCATTAACATACATAAAATTTAGAGATCTAGTTCAAGTTATTGATCATACTGGTAGTGAAACACCAAGATTGGTTTATATGTATCAATCAGCGCTATATTTGTATAATTTAGAAAGAGGAGAAAATCCATTTAATTTTTATGTTATAGATACTCCAAATCAGCAAGGACAAGATGAAGATAATTTGGAATGTATTTTCAAATCTATGGAACTTTTGTTATCTAATAAAGGGCAAGTGATTGTTGGTACTGAAAGGAAAACAGGCCTAGAGGAAAAGGCTAATAATATAATTAATTTATCGACAAAAAGAAAATGTTTAAATAGTGAAAAATATAACGAACATATAAATCAATTGCAAAGTTATCAACAGATAATTACAGAATATATTAAAAGAAAAGAAATTGAAAATTAATGAATTTTACATGTTGGTAAAAGTAGGTAAGTAAGTTGAATATTAGGAATAGGGTAGCTGATGTTATAAAATTAAATTGTCATACTTATTAATATTTTTTGAAAATGGTAATTGTAGATGATTGGCAACATGTTTTTAAAATGATGTGAAAAAAGAAATAGATAATAATGGAAAATATAAAGATAAATTTATAGTTGCTTATGAAAAAATGAGGGAAATTGGAATAGAAAATTATTCTATTGATAATATGGATATGACGCTTATTTCTCTTATTGTTCATAGGTGTAAGAATATTGTGACAACAAATTTAAAAACCAGAGTAAATATTGAAAAATTAATAGAGGATAGGAATACTATACAACATATTAATGAAAATGAAGATGATGAATAATTATGTTTAATAGCTTTGTTGAATCTTTGTAATTTAAAAAAGTTTGTTGAGTGTGTTTATAGATTTGAAATACAAATAGCTGATTTGACACGTTTAGAATATAGAAAAAAATATACAAAGAAAATAAATGATTTAAAATATATTATAGATAACGAAAAAATTGATTTGATTCAAAAAAATAATATGATGGATCGAGATATACAACGAGTTTTAGATTGCAAAAATGAGAAAGAAAGAAAAGAAAAATGGTGTGATACGCTAAAAATATATATGGATAGATATTTGAAAATTGAAAAAAATTATGATTGTTACGGTGAATTTATGATTCGGGCATCTGATCTTGGTATAAAGGAAGCACATAATATGGCAGCAACTTATTATTTCTTAAAGAAAAACTATATTGAAGGAGAAAGACGACTATATCTTATGTATGCATCATATGAAGTACTACCAGTAAATATTATTCAACCAATTTTAGAAAATATAAATAAATATTTATATGATGGAAATGAATTGACAAGTGGTATGAATAATTTGATTACTTCTATTATTCAACAAGGAAATGAAGTGGAAAAAAAAGAAGAAGATGGGCAATATTTATTAACGAAAAATAAAAAATGATTTAAATACAACGTTTAATTGAATAAGGTATTCTAGTGGAATATTTTAGTGTTTTGTTCGTTTTTTATTAATAAGCTTAATTGACTATCTGAAACAGGTAATGATTATCCGTTAAGTTTTGTAAATATAAAACTCATAATTTTACTTTTATAAATTCAAATTTTATTTAAAAAGATATATCATATGGTTTTAATTAAGTTAATAAATAAAAGTAAAGAATAATTATTCTTTTCATGTGATAAATGCTAAAGATAATATTAAAATTCAAAATATAATTAAAATTGTTTTGATTTGATGATTTATTGATTTTTTTATTCAAGATGAATTTATTAGTTAGAAAATAAGTATCCAATATTATTGGTTATTTTCACCTCAATTGATTACTTGTTCCAAATTGGGATGAGTATTGCTGTTTTTTTATTAAATTCCAATAATGGTGGTCAATCATCTTGATAATTTGATTGTTTTAGTGGATAGGCATATGATAATGAACCATGTAAGACAAAAAATGTAAAGAAGATAGTGGATTTTTTTGAAGATGGATATTGACAAGGGAAAATGGTTTAGATACCTGAGAGTGTATATGGGAAGAAATCACAGGACACGTTAGATTTTTTGAAAGAAAAGATAAAAAAGAAATTATAAGGTGATAGGATTGGGTTTCATTTCTAATGAGAAAAAGTAATTATTAATTAAATAATTATACTGTATGTTATAATTCAAATAAATTCTACTGAATATTATGAGTAGGTTTGAAAACTTAGAGAGAAATAAGTGATAATTTTGTTAGAAAAAGGATGGGAATGATGTAATCCTATTTTAAAACAAAAAGCGTTCAAAAAAAGAGCGCAAGAAAAAATAGAATGAAGTGCAATTTTTAAAAAAATAGATTATTATAAAGATGTAACTTTGAGATAAGCATCAAAATGAATGTTTATTCCAATCATTACAAGCATGAAGAAAGTGCGAGATTCTCCATGCATATAACAGTCCTTGAATTTATAATCGTTGAGAATGCGATTGTTCATACGTTCACAGGATGTTCTATCTTTGTAAATGGTCTTCCACTTTTGGGAATTGTATTAAATCACCCCAAACAGTCGAAGATCATTTTCTACTTTTATTTGAAAAACACAACCATATTTAGATTTAGTACATTTATCTTTTAAAGGACACGAATTATCTTTTTTAAAAGCAAATGGGCATCTGAATTTATGTCGGTTTCTGGCTTTTTCAAAACCATCACGAATACATTCAAATCCAGCAGCACAAATAGGCCTGCCATTTTTTGAAATATCTTTATAAGGCAAATATAGATTTTTGTTGGAACTTCGTTTGTTTATGTCGATAACAGGCAATATGCCTAGAGAGTAACATAGTTTATGAGTTGCAACATTATCACTGGCACAATCAAGGCAGTAATGATCGAAAGAGATAAGATTGTTAACTGCACAAAGTTGTGCCAAGGCTGTCATAGAAGTGATTGCATCATGTTGAGAGGCAGATGCAATAGACAAAAACATAGGCAGATTGATATTGTATTTGTGATTGATGGTGCTTATAGAATAAGCAGTATAACCATAGTAGAAAGTATTAAGATCAGAATCCCAACCGATATTGGCATCAAGATCAGAATAACATCTGTGGCTATCATCAATCTTAGTGCCATATTTGGAAGCGTGGGTATGTAAACAAGTACCGTCACCCGAAATGATAATATGATTTTCGATAAGATGATGGTTGAAACTGAAATTGACAGCCAAAACATTAAAAAGCTGAAGAAGGATTTTTTCTTCAAGTTCATTAACAGGGTTACTGTTATCAGTGAAAATGTAAAGGGGTTCATCAGTGGCAGACATATTGAAATTTTCAAGTTTAGAGCCGTTTTTAGGTTTAGACTTGGTATCAATGTTTTTATAGGGTCTGTTTTCGCAAACAAAATCATTGCGAGAATATTTCTTTTTGAGAAAAAGACGATGAATAAAATCGTAATGTGAACTGAAACTAGGGACATCAAGTGGATCAAAACCACAAATGATAGCCAAAGCATTATGTTTTTTTAATCTTTTAACCCATTTTTTAATAGAAAAGTATTTAAAATGAGCCATAAGGATAAAAGAACGAAGGAATTGAATTTGATTCTTAGTTGGTCTGCCAGTATTAGAATATAAAGGTCTCAAGATATCGAAAGTATTGTCAACATCGAGCCAAATCATTTTAAAAAAAGCGGATTGGAAATCATCGTTGAGAAGAGAGAAATCGAACAGTCGACGATAAGAGATATAGTGAGAATTAAGATGATTGATAAAATCATTATAAGATTGAAAATAAGGTATCATAGCAAAGCCCTCCCAATACCTTAAACAAAGGGCGAGAAGCGCCGCAAAAATGATGAAAAAGTCAAGGCTTTTTATGAAAAAAAGAGGGAGGGTAAGAAAAAAAGCGGGAAGAAAATTCTTTGTATATCAATGAGTTGGAGTTTTCGAACCGCCTGTTATCAAAAGGGGGATTGAACTATGTTTTTAAAATATTTACAGATAGTCAATTATAAAAATCTTAAATCTACGCGATTTTCTTTTGTTGAAGGAGTTAATACAGTTATTGGTGAAAATGATTCGGGAAAATCTAATGCAATGACAGCTTTGAGAATTTTGTTAGATGATACATATTATTATAATACCAAGAGATTAAAAGAAAATGACTTTTCGGATTCGTTAGAAAATTGGAAAGGGCATTGGATTATTCTCTCGGCAGTATTTGGCAAAATTACTTCTGAAGATAAGAAAACAGAAGTTTGTGCTGGGATTGTGCCAGAAAATGAGGACGAAGAGTTTTTAAAGTCATATATAAAGAGCGGGGAAGATGATATTGGTGTTATTTCTCTTTTTATTCGCCCACAAAAGCATGTGAGAAAAAAATTAAGTGAAATAACAGATACTGCTGAATTTGAGAAAGAGAGAAGAAAGATAAAAATATCAGATTATGAGTTTTATTATACAAGTAGAGCACAAACTGATTTTACAAATAATGATATTTATGCAAAAATTGTTGGGGATTTAGAAAATGGAAAATGTTCAAATCCTGATGAAGACGATGACAGTATTTTAGGATGTAAATTGAATATTGCTGATGTACAAGATCACATTTCGGTTGTATTTATTGATGCATTGCGTGATGTTGCGAGTGAATTGGGAAAGCCTAAAAATCCAATTAGAAGAATTATAGAATCTGTTGAATCATTAATAAAAGAATCTGAGCTAGATACAATTAAATCAGAAATTGTTCAATTAAATATTTCTATTTCAAAAGTGGAACAAGTTGAATTAGTAGGGCGAAAAATCAATGAAAAACTACTTGACATGATAGGTATGGTTTATTCGCCAGAGATAATTTTACAATCTGGATTGAAAGATGATATTAATTCTTTGTCACGATACTTATTTATGAAGCCATCAAAACAAAATGATATAGATTCTTTGGGATTAGGACATTTAAATATGATTTATATAGCTTTAAAAATTGTAGAGTATGAGATCAATAGAACACGAGAGTTGATAAATATTATGATAATAGAAGAGCCGGAAGCTCATATACATACTCATATTCAGAGAACGCTATTTGATAAATTAAAAGTAACAAAGGACTATACCCAAATTATAACAACAACGCACTCTACCCATTTGGCGGAAGTATCAGAAGTAAAAAATATTAATATTATGAAATCCATTAGTAGTAATAGTATTTCAATGCAACCGAGTCAGGGACTTGATGAATTTGGAAAGCAAAATTTGAAGTTAAAAAATTTAAAATTATCTGATTGCATTGAGCGATATTTGGATTCTAAACGATCGGTTTTACTTTTTTCAAAAGGAGTTGTTTTAGTGGAAGGAGACGGTGAGGAAATATTAATTCCAAATATTATCAAAAAGACATTAGGGGTATCTTTGGATGAAATTGGAATCGGTTTGATTAATGTAGGAAGTGTGTCGTTTGAATATATTGCTAGTTTGTTCGGTAATGAAAGAATTAGGAGAAAATGTGCTATTATTACCGATGAAGATGTACAAATTGTAGAAAAGGAAAGTACGTTTTATAAAGCTGAAGCAGAGGAAAGAGGACAAAAGCGGAAGGACAAGTTAACAAAATTATATGGTACGAATCCTTGGGTAAAGTCTTTTTTTGCACCACATACATTAGAAGTTGATTTTGCATTAGCTGATACACGTGCAAATAGTGACTATATCAGTAACGTTATAGAATTAAATTATGTTGATACTGATACAGTTGAGAGACATAAGAAAAATTTAAAATCTGGAACAGAAGCAAAATGTGCAAATACAATTTTAACATTAGCTGGAAATATGGGAAAGGGTTGGTATGCAACCACTCTTTCTAATTACATTGATAATGCAACTACTATTCCAAAATATATTTTGGAAGCAATTGCGTTTGCAAGTAAAGAAGTAATTTCATTAGATATTATTCTTAAAATGATAGAGTATTCATTAAGTAAATATGATGGTAATACAGTAATAGACTTGAAAAAAGAAAATAAAGAAATTAAAACAAATGATGAAAAAAATGAGATTATAAAAAAATTTAAAAGCGAATATGAGAACGATGTTGTTACAAAATTCCTAAGAGAAGTTGAAAAATATTGTAAGGATTGATGTGAATAATGGATAACATAACTTTTTTAGATAAATTAAATCAGCAACAGAGGCAAGTTTGTGTTAGTGAAGAAAATATATTGCTTAAGGCTTGTCCAGGAAGTGGAAAAACAAGAACATTGACCTATAAATTAGCATATTCTGTCAAAAAAAATAATACTTCAAAAAAACTTAATATTGCGATAACCTATACGAATAGGGCTGCTGATGAAATTAAGGAAAGATTAGAACAAATAGATATTGCTGAAGATAAGTTTTGGGTAGGAACAATACATCAATTTTGTCTTGAATTTATTATTAGACCTTATACAATGTATCATAATCGTTTGCGAAAAGGGTACCATATTATAGATGAATATGTTACTAAACAATATACTAAAGAAATTATAGAAGAATTGGGAATTGATATTGGGTATGATGAACCACTTGAATATCCGGAAATATTTAAGAAATATCAGACAAAATTATTAAATGAAAAAGAGATAGATTTTGATGATATTTTAAAAATATCCTATGATTTAGTAAATAAGAATAAGTTTATTGCGGATAATATTTCAGGAATAGTGAGAACGATTTTGGTTGATGAATATCAAGATACAAATGAACTTCAGTACAAAATACTGAGCAGTATTGTAAAATCTAACAAGAACATACAGGTAACATTCGTGGGAGATACAGATCAAGCTATATATGGGGGACTTGGTGGAGTTGCAAAGAACTGTGATGAATTGCAAGAGGAGTTTGGCGTAAATTTCCAAGAAAAAAGGCTAGATGGTTGCTATCGTACAACGCAACGTTTAGTTGATTATTATTCAAATTTTCAATCAAAAAGTATGAAAATATATGCAAGTTCAGACATAAAGGACGAGAATGGAATTTTGGTTTATAATAATACTATAGCTAAGTCTGATTTGTATGAAAAAATTGCTTATATCGTAAAAAAAGAGCTTTCACGAGGTGTTCCAGATAAGGAAATATGTATTATTGCACCGCAGTGGTGGCTACTTTTTCCATTATCTAAGAAAATTAAAGAATTATTGCCAAATGTAAAATTTGATGCACCCGATATCACACCAATAAAATATGATCCAATGAATGTCTTTTGTTTGACCTCAAAATTATTATTCACTGAACCTGGGAGAAAAATACATTTAAGGAAGAAAATAGCAAATGAAATTATTGATATTTTAACAGAAGAATATAAGATTTATTTATCTGAAAAAATAGATAGTTATAAAATTTTGAAAATAATTAATTCTATATCTGAAGTAGATGAAAATGGTATAGTATATTTAAAAAAAGCAATAAATGATTTTTTGATTGGAATAGGTGTTAATTTAAAAATAGAGTTGAGTTTACAAAAGGCGTATAAAGATTTCATTTCAAAGATTGAGGATAGAGTAAAAAAGAACAAACTATCTACAGATATTGATACCTTTAAGCAATATTTTAAAGAAAAAGATGGTGTGGTTATCAATACGTTTCATGGGGTAAAAGGTGAGGAATATACTACAGTTATTGCGTTTGTAATATTAAATGGGTATATTCCTCATTGGAATACTATAATAAATAAATCCCATGATTATCGAGAAAGTGAAACAAAAAAATTATTATATGTTGTTTGTTCACGTGCTAAAAAAAATTTATATCTCTTTTCTGAACAGGGACGTACAACAAAAAAAGGAATGTTTCTTAAATCAACTGATGAGATAGTAGAAATTGATTATGAATACGACGATTTAAAATAGATTAGGAAATAATTGTAGTTGCATAAAAGATTGAAAAGAGTAGCAATGATAAAATGGCTATAAGTAAATATTATAATTATGTGGGTAATTTAAAATAACGAGAGGTTGTTAAGTACTTTACTAGTAGAAAATCATCCAATGTTCAAGACAAATTCACCTTATTAAAAAGAAGTTTATAGCAATTTTGGAAAAGGCATAATCCTTTTTAACATATTATGCCATATTGTAAGCGCCAAATAAAATAGTGGATAAAAATATAGAACTCTAGGAATTACAATATAGAATGTGGAGACTCCATAAACTATATTGTAGTTTTTATATTCTCCAAAAACTATATGGAAAGTAAGCGTCAAATAAATAAGCGATTATAAATAATTGATGAATTCAATACAATAAGGATGTACTTAATAAGGAGGTGCATCTTTTTTGATAATGAGAGGAAAAGAAAAATGGAGGGAAGTTATCGAAGCACAGAAACAAAGTGATTTAACAATTAAAAAGTATTGTAACGATAATCATATTTGTATTTCCAGCTTCTATAAACAAAAGACTTTGATTCTTGAAGAAGAAAATACTTTTCTACCTGTCATCATTGATAAAAGTAATGATGTTATTGATTTTGATATTGACCATCATATTTCCTGTTCCAAACAAAATCTTAAGATTTTATTGGAGAACCTGCTATGATTATCAATACCGATGAAATCAAAAATATTTATGTTGCCAAGCAGTTTTGTGATGCAAAAGTCAATATAAAAATGTAGGTTTTGGACTAAATAATTTTGTAGGTTTTCTTACATTTTTATTTAGTCTTTTTTAATCGTTATATGTCATATATTGAATTTGATCCTTTAACTTATATGATGGACCATTTATGTTTAATATTGAACAGTGATTGATTATTCCACTCTAGTTGATCACTCATTCCGATTAGGTTGACTAACTATTCCGATAGACTTGATCAACTGCTATTTTTCATTAAATTCCGATGAGGTTGATCAATTATTCCGATGCACCTGACCATCTAAAAATCCTGACTGTATAATACCAGCCAGGACTTATTTTTATCTGCTTCTCATTGACTTGTCACCTTTGATTTTTATTGTTTGTGATTTTGATACAATTCTATCCAATATAGCGTCAGCTAATGCACCTCCGCCAAGTTTACTGTGCCATCCTGCAACATCAAATTGAGAACATAGAATCGTTGAATGTACTCGATATCTTTTTTCTAATACTTCTAGAATATCTTGTTGTTCAATGTTGTTTGTCGTTACCAACAACCATTCGTCCAATATCAAAAGATCACATCTTTCATACTGTCTTATTTTATTTCTGTAAGTTCCTTGGATTCTTGATAATTCTAATTCAGATAATAAATCCGGAAGTCTTACATATTTTACTTTTAATCCTGCATTGCAGGCTTCTACACCAAGAGCACAGGCAATATACGATTTACCACTTCCTGTAGCACCAACTATAACAATATTTTCTTGTTTTTTAATGTATTCATTCGTTGCAAGATTTACAATCTGATTCTTATCCAATTGTCTATCTGCATAGTATTTGATTTGAGTAACAGATGCTTTAGATTCTACGAATTTTGCATTGGCAATCAATCTTTCAATTCTATGATTATGTTGACTATCTACTTCAGCATCAACAAGAAGTTCAAGTCTTTGATCAAAAGTCAAATCATTTATATCTGCTGAATCAACCTGTTCCTTATATGCTTTTGCCATACCAGGTAATCTTAATAATAACATTTTGCCATATGTATCTCTATTCATTTTCATTTTCTCCATAATATGATGAACCTCTAATAATCGCATAGCTTTCATCACTCGTTTCTTCATCCATTGTTTTTCTAACATCTTGATTATGTGCAATGATTAATTTAATATTCTTGTAGCGGGGCAAAGCTAAATGATGAAGTGCCATTTCACATGCTTCTTCAAGCTGCCTAGATGAATAAGAGTCTGCCAACTTTAAAATCGATCTGCAGCCATTATATGCTTGTTGTTCCGCTCTATAATGATTTAATAACTGATCAATGACCTTATAGGTATGAGGACCAATCTTATTTGCCCAGTTTCTAAGTCTGTCACCATTCCATTCACCAGCTTTTTGATGATTCAATGGCATATGATCTGTATTGGTAGAATATTGACCGGGATAGCCATATAATCTTCTGTGAGAACAAATGCGCTGATGTTTATAATAAACTTCAATTATATTTTTAGTTATTCTGATATCAACTTTTTGTTTGATATATTCATATGGAACAGAATAATACATTTTGTCAAAAGCAACATGATAGTTGTACTGAACTGTTGCTTTTTTCCATACAGCAAATTCATAGAGCTCTTTAGGTAATGGTCTTAAAAACATTTTTTCTTCATTTTCAAATATTTCCTTGCGACTACCATCTCTTTTTTGAAAAGATCTTGCATTGAATTCATCAAGATATTTTCTTATTTTTATATTGGCTTCCTTAACAGAATGAAATTCTTCTTTTCTAAGGCGTGCAATTATAGAAGACGTTACTTTACCAACTACCTTCAACACTTGGTTTTCCTTTAGGTGATTTAACAAGTGTTGGAACAATAGCCACATCATAATAGTCTCCCATTTCCTGATAGCATTTATTTAGAATAGCATCATCATTTTTAGGATGTTTTATAACACCTGTTTTTAAATTATCGGGAATGAGTAAAGGTGTTGTTCCTCCAAAATATTCGAACATGTTAACATGAGCATTGATCCAATTTTCTTGTTTTATATCACACATAAGTTCAACATAGGTATATTGGCTGTAAGGCAAAGTTGCGACAAAAAGATAACCTTTGCTTACTTCACCAGTTAGTTCATCAACAATAGGAACAGTTGTACCTGCCCAATCCACTTCAATTCTTTCAGCTACCTTATGATCAAAGTGCATCGTTGCTTTGTTTTTTTCGATATACTGATTAAAGTAATTACAGAATTGAGAGTACTGAAGTGGAATCTTTCCAGCGGCTCTCACTTCATTGGAATATTCTTGCCATAATAGCATTTTGTTTACACCAGGTCTTTGTAATTCAAGATACATCATTTCACAATCAGGTTTAGGTTGAAGATTGTCATTATCATCAGTTGATTTTGGAAATAACTTATTGGCAAATTCTTCACTTGTCATAGAACTTGCATCATTCCAAGTCAACCTTAAAGATTCAACTGCATTTTCAACTTTTCTAATTGTATTTCTTGAAGTCTTTAATAATTTAGAGATTTCATTTTTAGATATACCCAGTGACAGATACCTAAAAATCTCTTTATATTTTTCCTCATATTGTTTCAAAATAAAAAACTCCTTTCCTGTAAAATATTTTGTAGATGCGATGCCTATCTACACCTTAATTTTACAAGAAAAGGAGTCTATGTTATATGATTGTTCAGCCTAATCGGAATGGTTGATCAGGTGTATCGGAATTGATGATCAGGATAAATCGGAATTACTGGTCAGCTACGCTATAATAATCAGTGATGAAGCAATCTGTCCAACAATGCATTCGTCAGCACTGGATCACCAAATACTTCTGGCTATTTAGAAAATGCAATATTGGTTGTATTAAGTTAGTGTATTATAAAAAATTAGCCAATCGTTATTTATCAACAGTCTAAAAGAGAACTATCGGACGTAGTTCTCTTTTGCTTTTAGAAGAATTTAAATGATTACGTATTAACTCATTTTATGAATATACTCAATTAAATCTTGTATTTCTTTTGGATAAGTTAAATGACTATTTAAAACTTTTTTACCTAACTCATAGATTAGCTTGTCTTTTGATTTAGATGAACCAATATGATAAAAGTCTTTTACTTCCTGACTACAAATAAGATTTTCTTGTCTTAATTGATTAATTAAACAAAGTCCTTCAATAGATTTAACACGACTTAAGGCAACATAGAGTTGGCCATTATCAAATGAATAAGGAATAAGATTGACTTGATCATAAGTTTGACCTTGGCTTTTATGCATTGTAATAGCGTAAGCAAGTTTTAAAGGAATTTGATAAAAAGCACCTACTTTTTCTTTAGATAAATGATTATCTTCAATATCTCCTTCTTTTCTTTTAGAAAGTACATAGTTTTCTATGGCCCATTCATGATAACCAAAGGTCACAAGTGTTTTATTTGTATCTAAAATAACAGTAACACTTTCATCTTCTAATTTATAAACTTTTCCAAATGAACCATTTTGATAAAGATTTTGTTCTGTATCGTTAATTAAAACCATCACACGAGCACCAATTTTTAAATGAAGTTCATCTAGAGTAGGTTTATCAGAATTTTTAACATCACCAACAATTCTTGAATGATAGACTTTAGCTTTATAAGGTATTTTGGAAAGTCTATCATGATTGATTTGTTCAGCTTTTCTATTAGTTGCTGTAAGAATAATACCATTTTCAAAAAGAGTCTTTTGACAATGCGTATTAAAATAATGAACACATGAATAATCACCAATACGTGCTTTATTCAGTTCATGAATAAATTCAGGATTCTTTTGTCGTATGACTTGTTTTAATTCAACTGTTTGAAAATTTAAATCTTGCCAGTTTGTTGATTCAAAAGCATAACCTTTATGATAATTTTCATAAATTTCTTTTAATACTTCTAAATCATTATCTGTAGTAACAGGAGGTAGTTGGAAAAAGTCTCCAACAACGACGATTTGTTTACGAGATAATGAGTTTTCTTCTGCTTTCATAATTGTTCTTACAACAAAATCAAATAGATCAATACGACACATACTAATTTCATCAATAACAATAATGTCACTTTCTTTTACCACTTGAGGAACTTTTTTAATATGTTTAACTACTTGAGGCTCTGGAGATACTTGAAAACAACGATGGATAGTAACACCTTGAATATTAATAGCAGCAATACCGGTAGGAGCACAAACAATAACATTTTTATTTTGTTTTTCCATTTCATTAATAAAAAGTTGTAAAACAAAAGATTTACCAGTACCTGCGCCACCTGTTAAAAAAACATTATTTCCAGATAATAATTGTTGATAAGCTTTATATTGATCTTTACTTAATGATATTTTATCTTTATTTTGTTTTCTTTGATTTGTTGTTTCTTGTTTTGAATGTAATGAACTTTTTTGATTATTTTGTTTTAAATAGGCTAAAGCTTCTTTTTTAGAATCAAAGCTTTTGAATTTAGCATCTTTAAAATGATCGATTTCTTTTTGACAATCTTTCCAAGTAGTATAAATACCTGGATGTCTTCCTTTTTTTACAGCATAATATTTCATGATATTCCTCCATGTTTATTATTATGACATATTATAAAAATATTTTAAATAAAACTTGTGAAATGTTACACATAGCCTTATGTGTAACTTGTTTTTATTTTCACATGATACTAAAATATGTGTAGTTAGAAAAGAGGAGATTTAATTATGGCAAACAGATTTGTATTAAATGAAACAAGTTATCATGGAAAAGGAGCAATTGAATCAATTCCTGAAGAAGCAAAAGCAAGAGGATTCAAAAAAGCTTTAGTATGTTCAGATCCAGACTTAGTAAAATTTGGAGTAACATCAAAAGTTACTGATTTATTAGATAAAGCAGGATTAGCTTATGAACTATATTCTAATATCAAACCGAATCCAACAATTGAAAATGTTCAACAAGGTGTTAAAGCATTACATGATGCTGGAGCAGATTATATGATTGCTATTGGTGGTGGTTCATCAATGGATACAGCAAAAGCAGTAGGTATTATTGATAAAAACCCTGAATTTGCTGATGTAAGAAGCCTAGAAGGTGTTGCACCAACTAAAAATCCTTGTACACCAATCTTTGCAGTTCCTACAACAGCTGGTACTGCTGCTGAAGTAACAATCAACTATGTAATCACAGATGTTGAAAAAGATCGTAAAATGGTATGTGTAGACGTACATGATATTCCAGTTGTAGCATTCGTTGACCCAGATATGATGTCATCAATGCCTAAAGGATTAACTGCTGCTACAGGTATGGATGCCTTAACTCATGCTATCGAAGGTTATATTACTAAAGGTGCTTGGGAAATGTCAGATATGTTCCATATCAAAGCTATCGAAATTATTTCTAAATCATTAAGAGGTGCAGTAGAAAATACGCCTGAAGGTAGAGAAGGTATGGCTTTAGGTCAATATGTTGCAGGTATGGGATTCTCTAACGTAGGTTTAGGATTAGTTCACTCAATGGCTCATCCACTTGGAGCTTTATATGATACACCTCATGGTGTTGCTAATGCTATCATCTTACCAACAGTTATGGAATATAATGCACCATATACTGGTGAAAAATATAAAGATATTGCAGAAGCAATGGGTGTAGATACTACTGGTATGTCTCAAGAAGAATATCGTAAAGCAGCTGTAGATGCAGTTAAACAATTATCTAAAGATGTTGGTATTCCAGCTGACTTAAAAGAAATCGTTAAAGAAGAAGATTTACAATTCTTAAGTGAATCTGCTTTAGCTGATGCTTGCTGTCCAGGTAACCCAAGAGATACAAGTGTAGAAGAAATCAAAGAATTATATAAATCATTATTATAATAATAAGACAGTCCTCAATGAGGGCTGTTTTTTTGTTTTAAAATGTAAAAAAAGAAAATTTTGTTATTAATTTCACAATAAAGTTGACTTTTTATGAGGTTTCAATATAATTTTTTTTACATGTTAAAAAGGGGAAATTCGATGGAAAAAAATAAAAAATCAAGTTTTTCAGGCCGTTTAGGATATGTTATGGCGGTTGCTGGTTCGGCTGTTGGATTAGGAAACATTTGGCGTTTTCCATATCTTGCGGCTAAATATGGTGGAGGTACTTTTTTATTTACTTACATTATTTTAGCGTTAACAGTTGGTTTTGCTTTACTTGTAAGTGAAACAGCATTAGGAAGAAAGACCGGAAACAATCCAATCAAAGCATATAAAATCTTAGGAGCAAAAAAATTAAAGATTGGTGGTTGGTTGAATTCAATTATTCCAATGTTGATAGTTCCTTATTACTGTGTTGTTGGTGGTTGGGTATGTAAATACTTATTTGAATATTTAAGAGGATCAAGTCAAATCTTGACACAAGATACCTATTTTTCAAATTTTATTGCTAATCCAATTAGTCCAGCTTTTTGGTTAGTTGTTTTTGCAGTATTAACTTTTATTGTGGTTATTAAAGGTGTAGAAAAAGGAATTGAAAAAGTAAGTAAGATCTTAATGCCTATTTTAGTAGTGATAGCTATTTTTATTTCAATTTATGGTTTAATGACACCAGGGGCTATTGAAGGTTTAAAATATTATATCATTCCTGATTTTTCTAAATTCAGTATTATGACAGTCATTGCTGCGATGGGGCAAATGTTCTATTCTTTATCGATTGGAATGGGAATTTTATTTACTTATGGTTCTTATATGAAAAAAGATGTTGATATGGAAAAAGCAATTTCTCAAGTAGAAATTATGGATACGTTGATTGCTTTTTTAGCGGGGTTAATGATTATTCCTGCAGTCTTTGCATTTTCAGGAAAAGATAGTTTAAATGCTGGAGCGTCTTTAATGTTTATTACAATGCCAAAAGTATTTAATTCACTTCAATTAGGTGGATTTATTGGTGGTGTATTCTTTTTACTTGTCTTATTTGCTGCTTTAACATCAGCTATTTCTTTAATGGAATGTTCAGTCGCAACTTTAATGGAACAATTCCATATTTCTAGAAAAAAAGCAGCTTTAGCAATGATTATTGAAATGTTAGCTTTAGGAATTCCTATTTCACTTGGCTATGGTGTTTTAGGATGGATTCAACCATTAGGAATGACTTTATTAGATTTCTTTGATTTTGTCACAAATTCATGTATGATGCCAATTTCAGCGTTATGTACAGCTTTATTAATTATTTTTGTAACAAAATTAAAAACAATTTCAGATGAAATTAAGATATCATCTGCTTTTAAAAGAGAAAAAGTCTATAATTTTGTGATGAAATATATTTGTATTCCAACATTATTAATTATTTTATTAAGTTATATTTTATCAACATTTGGAATTATTACGTTATAAAAAAGCTTTTTTAAGCTTTTTTTCTTTTTGGACATAAAAAAGACATTTTTTATGTATATAATATATTAGAAATAAAATGAGCTTTTGTATTTGTCAAATAAAACATTTGTGCTATAATTTATTTGTTTAATTATGCCTAAGTGTAAAGGAGGATGTCTTTATGGACAAAATAAGTGAAAAGATAAAAGCAGCCCGCATTGCCAAAGGCGTTACAATAGAGGAAGTCGCAGAAGCAACATTGTTATCTGTTAATATCATTAAAGATATAGAAGACGGTGCTTTTGAACGATTTGTTGGAGACGAGCTATATGTAAAAATGTATCTTAAAAAAATAGCAAGATACTTAGAAATAGATGAGACGATTGCTGATGATTATTATGCAATTACGAGAGAAATTAAAAAGGCTGATTTAAAAGATTTAGAAAATAAAAAAGAAGATATAGGATCTGTTACTTTTGTAGATAAAGTAAAAAATATTCAACCAACTAAAAAACAACCGACAAGAAAGGGAGTTTATGAAGATCACTATATCTTAAGATATGTTAAATATGCAATTGTCATTATTATTGTCATTGCTATTATTATTGTACTTGGATATTCATTTGTCTTTATGAAATCAAATGATTCATCATTTAAAAATAGTAATACATCTAAAACAGAAACAAGTGAAACTTTAAAGAAGAAAACAACAGAAACAGATAAAAAGAAAACAACAAAATCTGATACAACGAAAAAAGATGAACAAACATCTACTGAAATAACTTTTACTAAAAATGCTGATGGTGATTATAGTTTTAAATTACCTGATGGATATGATCAAGAAACTTTTAAATTAAAAGTAGACTTTACATTTGCGACAACTGTTGATCTACATGTTAATGGTGATTCTAACAGTTATCAAACTGATACATTTAAAAAAGGTGTTTATAGTAGTAATCTTGCTAATATTTCAGCATCAGATGCTTTAAAAGATGATTCTGCATGTGAAAGTGTTGAATTAGAATTTAATGTGAATGATTTCCAATATTTGGAATTTTCATATAGTTGGAACTTAGGACATCGTTATTATATTAATGATCAAAAAATTCCATTAGAAGAAAATGATCATTATGGAACAAGCTCTAATGGTAGAGTAAGAACATTTAAATTAACGATGGTCAAATAATGAATTTACCTAATAAATTAACGATTACAAGAATAATCCTCGTTCCAATTCTTATTCTTATTTATATGTTTCCTTATGCAACGTTTGGAATCAATGTACCTATGTATCATATTTTGAATGCTGATATTTCACTTGTTAATATTGTTATCTTTATTATTTTTGCAGTTGCTTCGTTAACTGATTATTTTGATGGACAAATTGCAAGAAAATCTAAATTAATTACGACTTTTGGTAAGTTTGCTGATCCGATTGCAGATAAACTATTAATTAATACGATTTTTCTTTTACTAGCAAGTGATGGAACAATTTCTATCATTATTCCTATTATTATGATTTCTAGGGATACGATTGTAGATGCCATTCGTTTGGTGGCTGCTAATAAACAAGTTGTTATTGCAGCAAAATATTTAGGAAAATTAAAAACTGTGACACAAATGATCAGTGTGATATTCTTATTATTAAATGATTTTCCTTTTTCAATCATTCATTTACCAATTGGTCAAATAAGTGTATGGATTGCTTGCGTGATTTCAATAGTAAGTGGTATTGATTATTTTATGGATAGTAAAGATATGTTAACGGAGTCAATGTAATGAATGAACTTGCTGAATTATTAATAAAAAATAATATTTCTATTGGAACTGTAGAAAGTTTTACAGTAGGAAATTTTGCGACAATGCTAGGAAATATTCCTGGCATTTCTAAGGTTTATAAGGGTTCTTTAGTCACTTATCAAAGTGAAACGAAAGAAAGGCTTTTAGGAATTGAACATCCATTGATTGAAAAGTACGGTGTTGTTTCTAAAGAAATTGCTACTTTAATGTGTGTTAATGGTAAAAGCATTTTAGATGTTGATCTATGTGTTTCTTTTACAGGAAATGCTGGACCGGATGCAATGGAAGGAAAACCAGTAGGAGAAGTCTATATTGGTATTGCTTATGAAGATGTTGTTGTTTATAAATTGAATTTAGAGGGTAGTCGAAAAGAGATTGCTTTAAAGGCAATAGATTTTGCTCAAAAGAAAGTAATTGAAAAAATTTTAAAAAAATAAAAGAAAAAATGAAAAATAAAGCATATATAGGAATAGGAGGTATTATTTATGGCTGGAAAAAAAGAAGTAGAAACAAAAGATGCTAAAAAAGCACAAGCATTGAATGATGCAATCAAACAAATTGAAAAGCAATTTGGAAAAGGTTCTGTTATGAAGCTTGGAGATCGTGCAGCTGTTGATGTGGCTGTTATTCCAACAGGTTCTTTAACACTTGACATGGCTTTAGGAATAGGTGGTTATCCTAAAGGAAGAATTATTGAGATTTATGGTCCAGAATCAAGTGGTAAGACAACACTTACATTACATGCGATTGCTGAAGTGCAAAAACAAGGTGGTACAGCTGCGTTTATTGATGCCGAACATGCCATTGATCCTGTTTATGCTAAAAATCTAGGAGTTAATATTGATGAATTGATTCTTTCACAACCAGATAGTGGTGAACAAGGTTTAGAAATTGCTGAAACACTTGTACGTTCTGGAGCTATTGACTTAGTAGTTGTTGACTCTGTTGCTGCACTTGTTCCTCAAGTGGAATTAGATGGCGAAATGGCTGATCAACAAATGGGATTGCAAGCAAGATTGATGTCTAAAGCTTTACGTAAACTTTCAGGGGTTATGAATAAAACAGATTGTACAATTATTTTCATTAACCAATTACGTGAAAAAATTGGTGTTATGTTTGGAAATCCAGAAACGACTACTGGAGGAAGAGCTTTAAAATTCTATTCTTCTGTGCGAGTAGAAATCAGAAGAAGTGAAGTAATTAAAAATGGTACGGAAATTGTTGGGAATAAAGTCAATATCAAAGTTGTTAAAAATAAAGTGGCACCACCATTTAAATCAACACAAGTCGATATTATTTATGGTAAAGGTATTTCAAGAGATGGTGAAGTCTTGGATTTAGCAGTTGATAAAGATATTGTTGATAAATCCGGTGCTTGGTATGCTTATAAGGGTGAAAAGATTGGACAAGGACGTGAAAATGCAAAACGATATCTTGTTGAACATCCTGATATAATGAATGAAATTACGGAAGCAATTAAAGCTTCATTAATGCCTGTAGAAGAAGAGGAATTGTAAAAATTCCTCTTTTTAACTTGTTATTGTCAAAATAAGCAATTTGACATATAATATACTTGTGCGCAAAACACGTTTAATAAACATAGTAAAGACTATGTAAATATTAATTATTATAACCGAAACAAACGGTGAATGATTGGATAATCAATCATAAAAAATGTGCATAGAGAAAATGGAGGGTGGAATATGCCAGGTTTAAATATTGCCACTATTTTATCCTATGTTCTAGCTGTCGCTGTTGGGGTTCTTATTTATTTTGTATATGCAAAACTAAATATTTCAAAAGCTAATGTAAGTGCTCAAAAGATTATTGATGATGCAACGAGTAAAGCTGATAATCTAGTTAAAGAAGCTATTTTAGATGCTAAAACTCAAGCTTATGAATTAAAATTAGAAGCAGAAAAAGAAATTAAAGAACAAAAACAAGAAATTACTGAACTTGAAAATAATCTTTCAGAACGTGAAAAAGGTATTGAACGAAGAGATATTGCTGTTCAAGGTAAAGAAGACGTTCTTGAACAAAGAATTAAACAATTAGATATTAAAGAAGCTGGAATAGATAAATTAGAGGCTGAATTAAAAGATAAAATTGATTCTAAAGTTGTTGAATTAGAAAAAGTTGCCGCTATGTCAGCAAGAGAAGCTAAGGAAGAATTGTTCAAACAAGTTGAACAACAAATTTCATTAGAAATGTCTGCTTACATAAAAGAACAAGAAGAAGAAGCTAAAAGTAAAGCTGCTGATATGTCTAGAGACATTATTGCCAATGCAATTAATCGATACGCTCAAGAAGAAGTTACTGAAAGAACAGTAACTGTTGTTGATCTTCCAAGTGAAGAAATGAAAGGACGTATCATTGGACGTGAAGGTCGTAATATTAAAGCAATCGAACAAGCAACAGGTGCAGATTTAATTATTGATGATACACCTGAAGCAATTACGATTTCTTGCTTTGATCCAGTAAGAAGAGAAGTTGCTCGTTTATCATTAGAAACTTTAATTAGAGATGGACGTATTCAACCAGGAAGAATCGAAGAAGTTGTTGATAAAACAAGAAAAGAATTAGATGAAGTTATTAGTAAAACTGGAGAAAATGCAATTTTTGAATTAGGTATTTCTCGTATTGATAAAGAAATTGTTAAACAAATTGGTAAATTAAAATATCGTACAAGCTATGGTCAAAATGCGCTTCAACATTCATTAGAAGTTGCACATTTAGCAGGGATTATGGCTGCTGAATTAGGATTAAATCAACAATTAGCTAAACGTGCAGGTCTATTACATGATATTGGTAAAGCAATGGATCATGAAATGGAAGGTAGCCATGTTGAATTAGGTGCAAAATTCGCGAAAAAACATGGAGAACATCCAACTGTTATTAATGCAATTGCTTCACATCATGGGGATGTGCCAGCAACAAGTGTTATTTCTATTTTAGTAGCTGCTGCTGATACATTATCAGCTGCTAGACCAGGAAGTCGAAGTGAAACAATTGAAAATTATATTCAAAGACTTGAAAAACTTGAAGAAATGGCTAAAAGCTTTGATGGTGTCGATCGTGTCTATGCAATTCAAGCAGGACGTGAAATTCGTATCGTTGTAAAACCTGATAAAGTGGATGATCTAGCAAGTCATAAGATTGCACGTGATATTAAGACAAAGATTGAAGAAGAATTAACTTATCCAGGACATATTAAAGTTACTGTTATAAGAGAAATTCGTGCGAGTGAAATTGCAAAATAAAAGGGAAATCAATTCCCTTTTTTTTTATATATGTTAAAATGTCTTTACGAAATGAGGAAAGAAAATGAAAGTTTTATTTATAGGAGATATCGTTGGAAATGTAGGACGACAAATGATAGAAGATTATCTTTATCGTATTCGAAAAGATTATCAAATTGATTTTGTAATCGCAAATGTTGAAAATGCGACACATGGTAAAGGATTAAATAGAAAACATTATGATTTCTTTACTTTTGAAGGTGTTGATTGTATGACAATGGGGAATCATACTTTTGATAAAAAAGAACTTCTTGATTTTATTGATGAAGCTGATCGCCTTGTTGTTCCTTTCAATCAACCAAGTATTTTACCAGGAGTCCATACAAGAGTATTTAATGTTAAAGGTACAAAAATAAGAGTAACCAATGCACTTGGATGTGTCTTTATGGATAACCGTTATTCGAATCCTTTTGATCATATTGATGATTATCTAAACCTTGAACAAGATATTCATATTATTGATATTCATGCAGAAGCAACCAGTGAAAAAATAGGTTTAGCTTATTATTGTAAAGATAAAGTACAAGCGGTCTTAGGAACACATACACATGTACAAACAGCAGATGAAAGAATTATTGATAAAAAAGTAGCATTTATTTCTGATGTAGGAATGACAGGACCTTATTTAAGTTCTTTAGGGTGTGATTTAGATAGTGTGATTACGCGTATGAGAGGTTTAAGTTCAAAATTTTTAATTTCTGAAAATTCAGGACAGTTTGCAGGTGTCGTGATTGAATTTAATGACAAACACCAACCTATCTCTATTGAAAGAGTTTTGATCAATGATGATCACCTATATCGAGCATCTTAGGATGCTTTTTTTGTTATTTTTTTAATGATAATTCATATAGTGAATTAGGAGGCAAAAATATGGAAATAATTAAAGTATCTTCAACATCTGTTCCTAATCACGTTGCAGGAGCAATAGCATCATTAATGAGGGAACAAGATAAACTTATGATTCAAACAATTGGTGCAGCAGCACTTAATCAAGCAATTAAATCAATTGCAATTGCTAGAGGATATATTATACCGACAGGTAAAGAGCTTATCTGTATTCCTTCTTTTCATGATTTAATGGTCGATGATAAAAGGATTACTGCCTTAAGACTTGTAATAGAATTACGTTAATTTTTAGTGAAAAGGGTTTCTTTTTTTAAAAATTCATTGTATAATACTGACATGTAAATGGAGGTTTTTTAAAATGGCAAAATGTAAATTATTAATGCAAACAGGACAAGTTCAAAAAATTATTGATTTCTTTGATGGATATTCAGATGATAAAGTATCATGTAAATATATTAAAAAAGTAGGAATCAAAGCTGAATTTGAATGTGAAACTGAATTATCACCTGAAGAAGCAGCAGGTCATTGTAAAGGAGTATTTAAAGGAACTCCAGAAGGTAAAGTATTATACTTCTCAATTCAACCAGACGGATTCTTTGGATAAGATAAAAATGATAAGGACTGATAAGTCCTTATTTTTTTCTAGCCAAAAGATAACTTTATGTATATAATAGGAAAGAAATGTGGTGAAAAAATGAAAGATTATAGTGAATATTTTAAAGGGCCAAATTTAAAAGAGGCTCAAAAAAGAAGTAGAAAACAAGTTGATCATTTAAAAGATGCTTTTGAAATACCTAGTGATATGGTAAGTGTAGGTAAAGGAAAAACTTATTATATTCATACTTATGGTTGTCAAGCGAATGAACGTGATGGTGAAACATTAGCAGGTATTTTTGAAATGATGGGATATACAGTTGCTAAAGAAATCGAAGAGGCAGATGTCATTTTATTAAATACTTGTGCTATTAGAGAAAATGCAGAAGAAAAAGTATTTGGGAAAGTAGGTTATGTTAAAAACTTAAAGAAGAAAAAACCAAATCTTATTTTTGGTTTATGCGGTTGTATGGCACAAGAAGAAGTTGTTATTAAAAGAATATTAGAAAAACACCCACATATAGACTTAATCTTTGGAACACATAATATTCATCGTTTACCAACTTTATTAAAAGAAGCAATGTTTAGTAAAGAAATGGTTGTAGAAGTATGGTCTAAAGAAGGGGATGTTATTGAAAATACGCCTGTTACACGTGCTAATGGACATAAAGCATGGGTCAATATCATGTATGGATGTAATAAATTCTGTACGTATTGTATTGTGCCTTATACAAGAGGAAAAGAACGTTCTCGATTAATGGATGATATTATTGAAGAAGTTAAAGGATTAAAAGCAGATGGGTATCAAGAAATCACTTTACTTGGACAAAATGTCAATAGTTATGGAAAAGATTTAGAAGAAGACTATGATTTTGCGACTCTTTTAGAAGAAGTTGCTAAAACTGGAATTGCACGTATTCGTTTTACAACAAGTCATCCATGGGACTTCTCTAGAGAAATGATTGAAATCATTAATCAATATGATAACATCATGCCTTATATCCATTTACCAGTACAATCAGGAAATACAGAAATCTTGAAATTAATGGGTAGAAGATATACAAGAGAACAATATTTAGAACTTTTCCACATGATTAAAGAAGTGATGCCAGATTGTTCAATTACAACAGATATTATTGTTGGTTTCCCAAATGAAACAGAAGAACAATTCCAAGATACACTTTCTTTATATGAAGAATGTGAATACGATTTAGCCTATACATTTATCTATTCTCCTCGTGAAGGAACACCTGCTGCTAAAATGCAAGACAATGTGCCATTTGAACAAAAACAAGACCGTTTAGAAAGATTAAATGAAGTTGTTAAAGAAAAAGCTTTAAAACAAAATCAACGTTTCTTAAATCAAGTTGTGGATGTTTTAGTAGATGGTCCATCTAAACGTGATGAAACAATGATGACAGGATATACTGCACATCAAAAATTGATCAACTTCAAAGGGCGTAAAGAAGATATTGGTAAAATTGTGCCTGTAAAAGTCACAGAAGTAAAAACTTGGGCTTTAAAAGGTGAACAAGTTGACTAGAATTGAAGAGCTTGCTAGAAAATTAAATCAAGAAATTTTAGCTTTAGAAGTTGTTCAAGAATATCAAAAGTATGAAAAACTTGTTTTAAATGATGAAAAACTTAAACAATTAGAAAAAGAATTAAAAGTATTACAAAAAAAGATTGTCAATCAAAAAGCAAAACAGGATGATCGAGTTACAAAAACAATTCAAGAATATCAAGAAAAAAAAGCATATTATGAAAATCATCCATTAGTTGTTAATTATTTATATTTACAAAATGAAGTGAATGAAATCTTACAAACAATCAATCAACAAATGAATAATGCTTTAAAGTAGGGAAACCTACTTTTTCTTTTTATTATTGACTTATTTAAATTTGGGGATTATAATTTTTCAAAAATATAGAAAGAATAAGGAGATAAAAAAATGGCATTTTACTTTGAAGAACCATCGCGTACTTTTAATGAATATTTATTAGTTCCAGGATACTCATCAGCTGAGTGTCGTGCTGAAAACGTAAGTTTAAAAACACCATTAGTTAAATTTAAAAAAGGTGAAGAACCTGCATTATCACTAAATGTTCCATTAGTTTCAGCAATTATGCAAGCTGTATCTGATGACAATATGGCAATTGCCTTAGCTAAAGAAGGTGGAGTTTCATTTATTTATGGATCTCAATCAATCGAAAGCCAAGCAGCTATGGTAAGACGTGTTAAAAATTATAAAGCTGGATTCGTTCCAAGTGATTCAAACTTATCACCTGAATCAACTTTAAAAGATGTTTTAGATTTAAAAGAAAAAACTGGACATTCAACAATGGCAGTTACAGCAGATGGAACTGCTAACGGTAAATTATTAGGAGTTGTTACTGGAAGAGATTATCGTATTTCTCGTTTATCAATGGATACAAAAGTTGAAACTTTTATGACACCATATGATAAACTAATTTGTGCAGATTTAGGAACATCTCTTAAAGAATGTAATGATATGATTTGGGATAACAAATTAAATTCATTACCTGTAGTAGATGCTGAACAAAGATTACATTATTTCGTATTTAGAAAAGACTATGAAAATAGAAAAAATAATCCAAATGAATTATTAGATGAAAATAAACGTTACATTGTTGGTGCTGGAATCAACACACGTGACTATGCTACACGTGTTCCTGCATTAGTAGAAGCTGGTGCTGATGTTTTATGTATCGATTCATCTGAAGGATTCTCAGAATGGCAAAAATTAACAATCGATTGGATTAGAGAAAATTATGGTGATACTGTTAAAGTAGGTGCCGGTAACGTTGTTGATGCAGAAGGATTTAGATTCTTAGCTGAATGTGGTGCTGATTTCGTTAAAATTGGTATCGGTGGAGGATCAATTTGTATCACTCGTGAACAAAAAGGTATTGGTCGTGGACAAGCTACAGCAACAATCGAAGTAGCTAAAGCAAGAGATGAATACTTTAAAGAAACAGGAATTTATGTACCAATTTGTTCAGATGGTGGTATCGTTCATGATTATCATATGACATTAGCCTTAGCGATGGGTTCTGATTTTATTATGCTAGGTAGATATTTCTCAAGATTTGATGAATCTCCTACAAATAAAGTTCAAATTAATGGACAATATATGAAAGAATATTGGGGTGAAGGTTCTGCTCGTGCTCGTAACTGGCAACGTTATGATATGGGTGGAGATGCTAAACTTTCTTTTGAAGAAGGCGTAGATTCTTATGTACCATATGCTGGAAGTTTAAAAGATAACGTTGGTTTATCATTATCAAAAATTAAACATACAATGTGTAACTGTGGTGCTTTAACAATCCCTGAATTACAACAAAAAGCTAAAATCACTTTAGTATCAGCTACTTCAATTGTTGAAGGTGGCGCACATGATGTTGTGTTAAAAGACGCTAAAGAACAAAAATAAGACTTCGTTGAAGTCTTTTTTTTATTTTTAGACATATTGTTATATGGGGTGACAAAATGGCTGGTAAAGTGTATGAAATCATGACCAAGGCAACTTTATCAAAAGGAACGAAAAAAACGATTTCTAAATATGATTATGTTGTTAATGAGATTGATAAAATACTAGGATGTTGGATTTGTAATCATCAATATCAAGGAATCATTAGGGAGCATCAACCATTTATAGAAGGAAGTTTTGATTTGCATATTTGGTATAGTCATTTAAATGAAAGTTATTTATTAAAACAACAAGTGCATTACCAAGATGCTATTGATTTAAATATGAAAGATCATCAACTCAGTCAAAATGATCAAATTATTGTTGAAAGTCAATACTTACCTCGATGTATCCATGCAACCTTAGAAAATAAAACAATGCACATCGAAATAGAAAAACAAATGTCTTTAAAAATCATTGGTAATACAACAATTCTTGTAGAAAGTAAAACAAATGATGAAGAACTTGAAATGAAAATTAATCCCGATTTCATAACATAGAAAGATGTTTCTTTCTATGTTATAATAATCAACGAATTAGAATGAGGTGTAAAAATGAAACAAAAATACAGTCCAATGATGATGCAATATTTAGGTATCAAGGAACAAAATAAAGATGCTATTGTGATGTTTAGATTAGGGGATTTTTATGAAATGTTCTTTGATGATGCGATGATTGTTTCTAAAGAACTAGAACTTGCTTTAACAGGGAAAAATGCCGGCGCTAAAGAAAGAGTTCCAATGTGTGGGGTTCCTTTTCATAGTGCGAGTGGATATATTCAAAAATTAGTAGATAATGGACATAAAGTCGCGATTGTTGAACAATTAACAGATCCTGGAAAAAAAGGTATTGTTGAACGTGGTGTTGTTCAAATTGTCACACCAGGTACTATTTTTGATGAATCGATGACAAAGAATAAAAATAATTATATCGCGTGTATGATGATTTTTGATTTTGTTTATACGCTTGCTTTTTGTGATATTACAACAGGTGAATTTCAAGTCATCAATATTGATAAAAAGGATCATCTTTTAAATAATCAATTAGCTTCGATGGAAGTTAAAGAAATTGTTGTTAAAAGTGATTGTACATATAACTTTAATGATTCAATTATGGTATCTCATTATGATAATGAAACATTTAATGAAAAATATCGAGATATTTTTCATAATATAAAAGATTTAAAAGAAATCAAAGTATCTACTTTATTACTAAATTATTTAATTGAAACACAAAAAAGAGACTTGGAACATCTTCAAATGATTGAAGAAATCAATAATCAAGATTTTATGACAATGGATCTTTATACTAAAAAATCATTAGAATTAACTGAAAATTCTAAAGATCATGAAAAATATGGTTCCTTATTTTGGTTATTAGATATGACAAAATCAGCAATGGGAGCAAGACTTTTAAAAAATTATATTGATAGACCACTTTTAAAAAAAGAAGCCATTGAAGAAAGATTAGATATTGTTGAAATCTTTACTCAACAATTTATTCAAAGAGAAAGTATTAAAGAAATATTAAAAGAAATCTATGACTTAGAAAGACTATCAAGTCGTATTGCTTTTGGAAACATTAATGCAAGAGATTTAAAATGGATTGCTTCTTCTTTAAAAGTCTTACCAGAATTAAAACAACAACTTTATTCATTCAATGAACCTTTAACAGATCAATTAGCCAATCAAATCATTGATCTATCACATATTACAAAACTCATTGATGATGCTATTATTGATAATCCTCCTCTTACGATTAAAGAAGGAAATATTATCAAAGATCATTTTAATGAAGAATTAGATGAATTACGTTATTTAAGAGATCATGGAAAACAATGGTTAGTTGATTTTGAACAAAAAGAAAGAGAAAAAACAGGTATTAAAAACTTAAAAGTTGGGTATAATCGTGTCTTTGGTTATTATATTGAAGTTACAAAAGGAAGTTTAGATCTTGTTAAAGATGAATTCGAATATACAAGAAAACAAAGTTTATCGAATGCAGAAAGATTTATTACGCCTGAATTAAAAGATATGGAAAGTAAGATTTTATCGGCACAAGATAAAATTCAAAAATTAGAATATGTTTTATTTACTCAAGTTAGAAATGAAATCAAAAAAGAAGTCCATTTGATTCAAGATGTTTCGAAAATTATCGCGCGTGTAGATGTTTATCAATCTCTTGCAATGTTAGCAAGTGAAAATAGTTATGTAAGACCTGTCTTTAATGATCAAAAAATCATGGATATTAAAGAAGGTAGACATGGTGTCATTGAAAAAGTCATGGGGCATGGTAAATATGTACCTAACGATGTTTCAATTGATGAAAATTCACCAGTTGTCTTAATTACAGGGCCAAATATGGGTGGTAAATCGACTTATATGAGACAAGTAGCTTTAATTGTTATTATGGCACAAATTGGTTCGTTTGTTCCTGCTAAATATGCGAATCTTACAATCTTTGATCAAATCTTTACGCGTATTGGAGCAAGTGATGATTTAATTAGTGGTCAATCAACTTTCATGGTAGAAATGTTAGAAGCGAATAATGCTTTACGTTTTGCTAGTGAAAAATCGTTGATTTTATTTGATGAAATTGGTCGAGGAACAGCAACTTTTGATGGAATGGCTATTGCCCAGGCAATGATTGAATATATTGCCAGTGAAATTCATTGTATGACATTATTTTCAACCCACTACCATGAACTTACATTTTTAGAAGATAAAGGTCTTGGTATCCAAAATGTTCATGCCAGTGCTAGAGTAGATAATGATCATTTAGTATTTGAATATTTAATTAAAAAAGGACGTTCTAATAAATCTTATGGGGTCAATGTGGCTAAACTTGCTAAATTACCAGATGAAGTAATCAATCGTGCTAATTTAGTATTAGAAACACTTGAAGAAAATAACGTAGAAGATTGTTTAATTGAAGAAAAACAAGTTCAAGTTATTGAAAAAGAAAGTGAAGTTGAAAAATATTTAAAGACAATTGATCCAATGGCTTTATCACCATTAGATGCTTTGTCAACTTTAATCGAATTAAAGAAATTAGTAAAGTAGAGGTGGCCTATGAAAATAAAACAACTTGATGATATTTTAGCAAATAAAATAGCAGCTGGTGAAGTCATTGAAAGACCAGCAAATGTTGTCAAAGAATTAGTTGAAAATAGTATTGATGCCTCTTCTTCTAAAATAGATATTATTATAGAAGAAGGAGGAATGAATTTAATTCAAATTATTGATGATGGATCAGGAATGGATAAAGAAGATGCATGTCTTTGTTTTTCAAGACATGCAACAAGTAAAATCTATAATGATCAAGATTTATTTTGTATTCAAACATTAGGCTTTAGAGGCGAAGCTATTCCTTCCATTGCTTCTATTTCTCGTTTTGTTTTAAAAACCAGTGATGGAAGTCAAGGATCAACAGTAATTTATGAATTTGGTAAATTTATTGAACAAAAACAAAGTGATCTTAATAGAGGAACAAATATTTCTGTTTCAAAGCTTTTTCAAAATGTACCAGCAAGATTAAAATATGTAAAATCTGTCAATGCTGAATTTGCACATATACAAAATTATGTAGAAAGACTTTCTTTATCTCATCCAGATATTGCTTTTACTTTAATACATAATGATAAGATGACTTATAAAACAAATGGAAATGGAAATTTATTAGAAGTTATTCATCAGATTTATGGGTTATCTGTGGTTAAAAATATGTTGAATTTAAAAGCTGGAAATGATGAATTTCAAATAGAAGGTTTTATTGGCAAAATTGAAGTGAATAGGGCAAGTAAGAATCATATTGTTACGATGGTCAATCATCGTATTGTTAAAAATCAAGTAGCAATCGATGCTATTAATCAAGCATATCGTAAATATTTAGCAGATAATCGTTATCCTATTGCAGTCATCAATATTGAAATTGATCCTTATTTAGTGGATGTCAATGTTCATCCAAGCAAGTTAGAAGTTAAGTTTTCTAAAGAATACGAATTAAAACAATTAATTTTTGATGCGGTATCTAAAACTTTAGAAAATGTAAATTTAACCTATCAAGTTAAAGAAGAAAGACCAATCTTTAAACCACAACTAGATCAAATGGATCTAGATATTGATTTTAGACAAGAAATTCCTACAAAGGTTCAAGAAAAACCACAAGCTTCATTTATTCAAGAAAAAAAACAACCACTATTTGTACATGAAGAAAAAAATGAATATATAACAGAACCTGTAGAAAAGCTTGTTGAAGAACCTATCCAACTTGAAAAAGTTGAAGTGTCTTTAAAAGAAATGAAAAAGAAAATATTTGTAAAAGCACAAATTCATGGAACTTATATTGTAGGTGAAGATGATAGTGGAATGTATTTGATAGATCAACATGCTGCACAAGAAAGAATCAATTATGAATATTTTCTGGAAAAATATAGTCATCCAGATATGACAATGAGAGATTTATTAGTACCTATTACAGTTGAATATCCTTTAAGTGAATGTATGATGATTGAAGAAAGAAAAGACTTATTAAAAGAAGTTGGCATTGATTTAGAGCCTTTTGGTAATGGTTTTATTATTAAACAACTGCCAATGTGGATGAATCAAATTAATGAACATTTATTTATTGAAGATATGATTCAACAAATATTAAAAGATAATAAAATTGATTTACTTTCTTTACAAGAACATGCTATAGCAACATTAAGTTGCAAAGCATCTTTAAAAGGAAATAGTCATCTATCAATTGAGTCAATGCAAACAATTGTTGATAATTTAATGCGTTGTGATAATCCTTATGTTTGTCCACATGGAAGACCAACGATTATTCATTATTCAGCATATGAATTAGAAAAATTGTTTAAGAGGGTCGTATAATGGAAAAAGTAATTGTTGTAATTGGACCAACAAGTGTTGGTAAAACAAAAATGGGAGTAGCTCTTGCTAAAAAGTTCAATGGAGAAGTTATTAGTGGAGACTCTATGCAAATTTATAAACAGATGGATATAGGAACTGCTAAAGTCACAGAAGAAGAAAAAGAAGGTATTATTCATCATTGTGTAGACATTTTAAATCCTGATGAAACATACAGTGTTCATGATTTTCAACAAACAGTAAGAAAAAAGATAACAGAAATTACCCAAAGAGGACATGTTCCAATAATTGTTGGAGGAACAGGCTTATATATAAAAGCAGCATTATATGATTATCAATTTGATGAAATGGAAAATGATCATCATGCAATAAATGAAAAATATAAAGATTATACAAATGAACAATTACATGATCATTTAAAATCAATCGATGAAGAAAGTGCAAAAATATTGCATTTCAATAACCGTCGACGTGTTTTAAGAGCTATTGAAATCTATGAAACAACAGGTAAAAGAAAAAGTGAAATGTTAGAAGAACAAGAGCATATTTGTTTATATGATGCTTATTTTGTGGGATTAACGCTTCCTAGAGATGTTTTATATGAAAGAATTAACAAACGTGTTGATGTGATGATGGAAAATGGTTTAAAAGAAGAAATGGAGCGTCTTTATAGTCAAGGACTTACAAGAAATCATCAAAGTATGAAAGCGATTGGTTATAAAGAATGGTTTGATTATTATGATCATCAAATTGATTTAAATGATGTTTTAGAGTTAATAAAAAAACATTCAAGACAATACGCTAAAAGACAGTATACTTGGTTTAAAAACCAATTTGATGTTCATTGGTATGATGTGAATTTAGAAAACTTTGAACAAACCATTGAACAAGTAACAGATGATATAGAAAAAATCCTAAAAGTTTAGGATTTTTTTGTATGATTTAATTTTTTAATATTACTTGTACGACCATGTTTTAAAATACGTCGATAATTTTCAGCTAAAGCTTTTTCATATTGACTTGTCATCCAAGGTACATAGAATTGATTATTTGCGATTTGATCAGGTAAATATTGAATATATTCCCATAACTCAGGACGATCATAATTATATTTTTCATCCTCTTCTAGACCAACAGGTGTTAATCTTAAATATTCAGGTGCAGGCAAAGATTGTTGTCTTAAAGAAGCTAAGGCAGCATCAATAGCTGCTTCTGATGATTTAGATTTAGGTGAAAGACATAAATCAATAATAGCACTTGCAATAGGAATTCTTGCCTCAGGAAATCCTACTGTTCTGGCAGCTTGAAAAGCAGCAACAGTACGCATACAAGCATTTGGATTAGCAAGTCCAACATCTTCATATGCACAAACAAGAACACGTCTTTCTAAAGATTCAATATCATTATATTCTATCAACTTTGCAAAATAATACATAGCTCCATTAGGATCGCTTCCACGAATAGATTTTTGTAAACCACTTAAAGTATCATAATATTGATCTTCATCTTTATCAAATTGACCATTGGCTTGTGTTAAAGCATTTTTAGCATCTTCAATAGTAATATGATTATCATGAGAGATAATTGTACATACTTCTAAACAATTATATGCAAAACGAATATCTCCTGATGAAAGACGAGCAATATGTTGCAAGACTTCTTCATCACATTGATATTGATGATGATAGCCCTTTTCGCTATCTAAAGCGTGATGTAAACCTTGAATAATATCTTCTTGAGTTAAAGGCTTAACTTCAATGATTTGACATCTTGAACGAATGGCAGGATTGATTGAATGATAAGGATTAGCTGTTGTACATCCAACAATAATCAATAGACCACTTTCTACATAAGGAAGTAAATTATCTTGTTTCATTTTATTCATACGATGAATTTCATCGATAATGACAAAAAGACCATTGGATAATTTAGCTTCTTCAATAATCAAATCCATTTCTTTTTTATTTCCTGTAGATGCATTAAAAGTACGACAAGGCATATTTAAATCATGAACCAAAGCCATTGCAAGAGTTGTTTTACCACAACCTGGTGGGCCATATAAAATAACAGACATTGGATGATTCTTTTCTACAAATTTAGTAAATAAACCATTTTTACCTATAATATGTTTTTGTCCTAATATATCTAAAAGAGATTGAGGTCTCATATTATAAGCTAAAGTTCCACTCATAAAAAAATCTTCCTCCTTAATACAAAATGAATTATAATGATTATAACACTTTTATAAAAAGAAAGGTAGAAATGAATATGAGATTAGTTGTACAAAGAGTAAGTGAAGCAAGCGTGGAAATTGAAGGAAAAATAAATGGACAAATCAAACAAGGATTTATGGTATTAGTAGGTATTACGAATGATGATAATGAAGAAATTGTTGATAAGATGGTTAATAAGCTTATCAATTTAAGAATTTTTGAAGATGAAAATGAAAAATTGAATTTATCATTGATGGATATCAAAGGAGAAATTCTTTCTATTTCACAATTTACTTTATATGCAAATTGTAAAAAAGGAAGGAGACCTAGTTTTTTAGATGCTGCTAAACCAGAAATATCAAAACCATTATATAAATATTTTAATAAAGCATTAGAAAATGCAGGGGTCCATACAGAAACAGGAATCTTTGGAGCGATGATGAAAGTCTCACTGATCAATGATGGACCAACAACGATCATCCTGGACAGCAAAGAAATCATATAGTCATAAGGCAAAGAAACGTTCTGTAAAGATCGTTTCTTTTAATCATGACAAAAAAAATACAGATAAAAAAACGTTGATATAAAGGCAGAAAAAGAGTGAAAAAGAGAAAAAAATAAAAAAAGGACAAGAAAAAGCTTTACAAAAGGGAGAGAGGATGGTAATATAAATGGGCACTCGACGAGAGAGTTAAGTGAGAGGACATTGAAAACTGAACAGGAAAGAATAAAACACAACGTCAATTAAGTTTAAGAAATAAAAAAGAGCTAAACAGACCAAAGTT